>NZ_JBHUXV010000062.1:0-55759 GCF_042669125.1 Streptomyces sp. NPDC057253
GGCCCTTCGTCGTGGTCTGTGGCTCAGACGGTGGTGACGACCTCGTCGTACGCCAGCCGCGGGGAGCGCGGGAACCAGGCGTCGTCGCCCGGCTTGCCGATGTTGACGACCATCAGCGGGGTGTGGTCGTCGTCCAGGAACTCCTTGCGGACGCCCTCGAAGTCCAGGCCGGTCATCGGGCCGGCGGCGAGACCCGCGGCACGGACGCCGATGATGAAGTACGCGGCCTGAAGGGCGGCGTTCAGCCCGGCGGCACCCTCACGGGCCGGACGCTCGGCGAAGAAGAGGTCCTTGGCCTGCGGGAAGTGCGGGAAGAGCTGGGGCAGCTCCTCGTGGAACTCGTTGTCCGCGGAGAGGATCGCGACCAGGGGGGCGGTGGCGGTCTTCGGCTGGTTGCCCTCGGCCATGTGCTGGACCAGGCGCTCGCGGGCCTCGGCGGAGCGGACCAGGGTGATGCGCAGCGGGCTCTGGTTGAAGGCGGTCGGGCCGTACTTGACCAGGTCGTAGATCGCCTGGATCTGCTCGTCGGTCACCGGCTCGTCGGTGAAGGTGTTCGCGGTACGGGCCTCGCGGAACAGCAGGTCCTGGGCGGCGGGGTCAAGGACGAGAGACATGGGGAACCTTCTCGGACGGTACGGGACGGTGCGTGAACCCCGGAAGCGGACCGGGGACCGTTTGACGTTCTCGACCGTACGCGATTGAAGTTCAACATTCAACGAAAAGCGGGGCGTGGTGATCCGCTTCACAGATCACCTGCCTTCTCGTCCTACTCCGAGTCGCCGTCGGCGCCGGTCTCCTCCTCGGCCAGCGCCGCGTCCAGCCGCGCCCGCGCCCCGTCCAGCCAGCGCCGGCACACCTTGGCCAGCTCCTCGCCCCGCTCCCAGAGCGCCAGGGACTCCTCCAGGGTCGTGCCGCCCGCCTCAAGGCGACGTACGACCTCGATCAGCTCGTCCCGCGCCTGCTCGTACCCGAGCGCCTCTTCCGCCACCTTGCTGGTCATCCGCCCACCCTATGCATCGACTCGGACAACGAACTCACCCTCCGCGACCCGCGCCCGCAGGGTCTCCTCGGCCGTCACCTCGTCCGGCCCCCGCACCACGTGCCCGTCCGCCTTCTGGAGCACGGCGTACCCGCGCTGGAGGGTCGCGGCGGGGGAGAGGGCCACCACGCGTGCGTGCGTGTGCGTCAGCTCCGAGTCGGCGCGGTCCAGGAGATGGCCGAGCGTGCGGCGGCCGCGATCGGTGAGGGAGGCCACGTGGTCGGCGCGCTCGTCGATCATCCGGTGCGGATCCTCTATCGACGGCCGCGCCAGCGCGTGCGCGAGCCCTCGCTCCTCCCGCTGGAGGAACGACTCGACGCACCGGCGCGCGCGATCCCTGAGCGCCCGCACGCGCTCGTACTCCTCGCCCACGTCCGGGACGACCTTCTTCGCCGCGTCCGTGGGCGTCGAGGCCCGCAGGTCGGCGACGTAGTCCAGCAGCGGGGTGTCCGGCTCGTGCCCGATCGCGGAGACGACCGGTGTACGACAGGACGCGACCGCCCGCACCAACTGCTCGTCGGAGAACGGCAGCAGATCCTCCACGCTGCCGCCGCCGCGCGCCACGATGATCACGTCCACGTCGTCCAGCGCGTCCAGCTCCTTGACCGCCTGCACGACCTGGGGGACCGCGTGCACGCCCTGCACCGGGACGTTGCGCACCTCGAAGCGGACCGCCGGCCAGCGGTGCCGGGCGTTCTCCAGGACGTCCCGCTCGGCGGCCGAGGCGCGCCCGCACACCAGCCCGATCAGCTGCGGCAGGAACGGCAGCGGCTTCTTGCGCTCCGCCGCGAACAGCCCCTCCGCGGCCAGGGACTTCTTCAGCTGCTCCAGCCGCGCGAGCAGATCACCGACGCCGACGGGCCTTATCTCGGTGGCCCGCAGCGAGAGCTGTCCCCGCGGTGCGTACCACTCCGGTTTCGCCAGTACGACCACCCGCGCGCCCTCGCTGACGACCTCGGCGACGTCGTCGTAGACCTGGCGGAAGCAGGTCACGCTCACCGAGATGTCGTACGACGGGTCGCGCAGCGTGAGGAACACCACGCCCGCGCCCGGACGCCGGGAGAGCTGGGTGATCTGCCCCTCGACCCACACGGCGCCGAGCCGGTCGATCCAGCCGCCGATGAGCCGCGACACCTCGCCGACGGGCAAGGGCGTTTCGGGAGTCGAGTTCACAGCCATGCCGCGAGCGTAACGGCCGGGTACGACAACACAGGGTCACCGGAACGGAACCAGCAGTCCGGTCACCGGTCGGCCGCGTCAGCGGTCGGTGCCCGGCGGCCGCGCTGGGCGATCAGCACCGCGAGGCCGGCCGCGCACCACACCGCGCCCACCACCTGCGCGGCCTCCGACGCCTCCGCGATCACCGCCATCGTGATCGCCGCCCCGGTCACCGGTACCAGGACGTGGCGCCACCAGATCACCGGGCCGCCGCGCTTCCTGACCGCGAACCAGCCGACCACGCTCGCGTGCAGCAGGGTGAACGCGGTCAGGGCGCCGATGTCGACCACGGAGACCAGGTGGTCCATGCCGTCGTCCCGGCGGGCCGCCCACACCGCCGCGACCAGCGTGATGACCGCCGCGCTCAGCAGCGCCACGCGCGGCACGCCCGCGTCGGTCCTCGCCAGGGCGCGCGGCAGGCGCCGGTCGCGGCCCATCGCGAACAGCAGCCGCCCGGCCGCCGCCTGCCCGGCCAGTGCCGCGAAGGCCGCGCCGATCGCCTTGCTGACGGCCACCAGATCGTGCAGCCAGGTGCCGGCCGCGGAGTCGACCGCGTCGTAGAAGGCGGAACCCTGTCGGCCCGGGTCCGCCGCGTACTGCGCCGAGGTCGTCGGGTCCAGGAGGGCCACCAGATACGTCTGCGCCACGAACAGCACCCCCGCCAGCGCCAGACAGAACAGCACCGCGCGCGCGACCTTCGCGGAACCGCCGGTGACCTCCTCCGCGAAGGAGGCGATCGCGTCGAAGCCCAGGTACGACAGGACCGCGACCGAGACCGCGCCGATCACCGCCGACAGCGCGAACGCCCTCTGGGTGCCGTCCCCGGACAGCGGTGACAGCCAGCCGCGTTCGGCGCCGTCGCGCGCGAGGACGACGATCGCCGAGACCACGAAGACCAGCAGGACCACGATCTCCAGAGCCAGCACCAGGAACCCCACCCGGGCCGCCGTCCGCACGCCCCGCAGGTTCAGCATGGTCGTGACGGCCACCGCGAGCGCCGTCCACACCCAGCGGGAGACCTCCGGGACCAGGGAGTTCAGCGCGATACCGGAGAAGAGGTACGCCACCGCGGGGATGAGGAGATAGTCCAGCATCGCCATCCAGCCCGCGACGAACCCGGCCTCCTTGCCGAGCCCCGCGCGCGCGTAGGCGAACACCGACCCCGCCTGGGGGACGACTCGTACCATTTGTGCGTAACTGAACGCGGTGAACGCCATCGCCACGGTGGCGGCCGCATAGACGAGGGCGACCGCCCCGTGCGACTTCGCGTCCAGGGTGCCGTAGACGCCGACGGGCGCCATGGGGGCGATGAACAGCAGCCCGTAGACGACCAGGTCCCGGAAACCGAGGCTGCACCGCAGGTCGCCGGGTGCCTCCTCGGTCGTGGGGTCCGCCGTACCGGTACCGGACATCGTGCCTCCGCCTGTGCCTCGCCCGTCCCCCCGTTCACATCCCCTGGTCGGTTTCCCCGCGAAGGCCACCCGCACGCGATCTTCGACCGGCCGAACGCGGCCTTACGATGGACGCATGACCGCTTCGCCTGGCCGCCGTGTCCTGCTCGCCGCCCCCCGTGGCTACTGCGCGGGTGTGGACCGCGCCGTGATCGCCGTCGAGAAAGCCCTGGAGCAGTACGGCGCTCCGGTGTACGTCCGGCACGAGATCGTCCACAACAAGTACGTCGTACAGACCCTGGAGAAGAAGGGCGCCATCTTCGTCGAGCGGACGGAGGAGGTCCCCGAGGGGAACATCGTCATGTTCTCCGCGCACGGCGTCGCCCCCGTCGTCCACGAGGAGGCCGCGCGCGGCAGGCTCGCCACCATCGACGCGACCTGCCCGCTGGTCACCAAGGTCCACAAGGAAGCCGTCCGGTTCGCCAACGAGGACTACGACATCCTCCTGATCGGCCACGAGGGCCACGAGGAGGTCATCGGCACCTCCGGCGAGGCCCCCGACCACATCACCCTCGTCGACGGGCCCTCGGACGTCGCCAAGGTCGAGGTCCGCGACGAGTCCAAGGTCGTCTGGCTCTCCCAGACCACCCTCAGCGTCGACGAGACCATGGAGACCGTCGACGCCCTCAAGGAGAAGTTCCCGCAGCTCATCTCCCCGCCCAGCGACGACATCTGCTACGCCACGCAGAACCGTCAGCTCGCGGTGAAGCAGATGGGCGCCGAGGCCGAGCTGGTCATCGTGGTCGGCTCCCGCAACTCCTCCAACTCCAAGCGGCTCGTCGAGGTCGCCAAGCTGGCCGGCTCGCGCGAGGCCTACCTCGTGGACTACGCGAGCGAGATCGACGAGGCCTGGCTGGAGGGCGTGACCACGGTCGGCGTGACCTCGGGCGCCTCGGTGCCGGAGGTGCTGGTCGAGGAGGTCCTGGAGTGGCTGGCGCAGCGCGGCTACGGCGACGTGGAGCTGGTGAAGGCGGCCGAGGAGTCCATCACCTTCTCGCTGCCGAAGGAACTCCGCCGCGACCTGCGCGAGGAGGCGGCGGCGCTGGTCGCCGAGCGCAAGGGCGCCGCGGGGGTCACGGGTGCCACAGGCGCTACCGGGACCTCCGGGGCGTGACTGTCCGTCGTCCGTCGTAACGTAGGGCCATGCAGATCTTCGGCTTGGACATCGGCGGATCCGGGATCAAGGGCGCCCCTGTGGACCTGGACAAGGGCGACCTCACCCAGGAGCGCCACAAAGTGCTCACCCCGCACCCGGCGACGCCCGACGGCGTCGCCGACGGGGTGAAGGAGGTCGTGGACCACTTCGGGTGGACCGGCCCGGTCGGGCTGACCTTCCCGGGCGTGGTCACCGACGGCTCGCACATCCGTACGGCCGCCAATGTCGACAAGAGCTGGATCGACACCGACGCGCGCGCGTTGTTCGCCGAGCGGCTCGGCGGCCTCCCGGTGACCGTGGTCAACGACGCGGACGCGGCGGGCGTCGCCGAGATGAACTTCGGCGCGGGCAAGGACCGCAAGGGCACCGTTATCCTGCTCACCTTCGGCACCGGCATCGGCAGCGCGCTCTTCGTCGACGGCGTCCTCGTCCCCAACAGCGAGCTGGGCCACCTGGAGCTGCACGGCCACGACGCGGAGAAGAAGGCGTCCAGCAAGGCCCGCGAGGACGAGGAGCTCACCTGGGAGCACTGGGCCCACCGGGTCCAGAAGTACCTCGCCCACGTCGAGATGCTCTTCTCGCCCGAGCTCTTCATCATCGGCGGCGGCGTCAGCCGCAAGGCCCAGAAGTTCCTGCCCCACATCGAGGGCATCAAGGCGGAGATCGTCCCGGCGCAGCTGCAGAACAACGCGGGGATCGTGGGGGCGGCGATGAGGGCGGCCCAGGGGTAGGGTCCGGCCCGTCCGGGCCCTGGGTGGCCGCGGCCCCGACCTCCGCCCCGGCCCCGGCCCCGGTCAGCGTGAGCGGCGTCGTACCAGGCGGATCCTGCGGACCAGGGCGACGAGACCGGCGGCCAGGGTGCCGGCGTAGAGCCATCCTGCCTGCGTGGCCAGGGCGGTGAACAGGCCCATCAGTCGGCCGGAGGTGCCGCCGCTGCTGTCGGCGACCGGGACGAGCCCGGTGGCGAAGGCGATCGGCACGATGATCGGGGCGGTCAGCAGGTCGCCCCGGCGCAGCCAGACCGCCGTGAGCACGCTCACCGGTACGAACAGCACGCCGTACGCCGTCAGCGACGAGCCGAACAGCAGCGCGTCGAGACAGCCGAGCAGGAACATCAGCGCCATGCAGAACAGGCCGCCGCCCAGCCCGGTGAGCCGGGGGTTCGGCAGCCGCCGCAGCGTCCGGACCACCGGGGGCGGGGGACGGCGGGCCACCGGCGGCCGGCGCTCGCCGCGGGCCTGCGCGGGCAGCGGCGCCGCCGGGGCCGTGCGTCGCGTTCCGTTGTGCGGGGGGCGGGTCCTGTAGTGCTCCACTGGTCCAACCTAGGTCTGCTTATGTGCGGAATCGCCCTTCAGACACGCCGGGGGAAAGACCTTGGCCATGCGTTCGAGAGGCCCGCCGGGGCGGGGCGCGACACGCCGTAGACTGGTGGATCGGCCCCCTGGCCGCCAGTCTCCTCACGTCTCCTCTCACGTACGGGAAGTCGCAACGTGTCGCTCACGATCGGAATCGTCGGTCTGCCGAATGTCGGCAAGTCGACCCTGTTCAACGCCCTGACCAAGAACGACGTGCTGGCGGCCAACTACCCGTTCGCCACGATCGAGCCCAATGTGGGCGTGGTCGGCGTCCCGGACCCGCGGCTGGCGAAACTGGCCGAGATCTTCTCCTCCCAGAAGATCCTCCCGGCGACCGTGGACTTCGTCGACATCGCGGGCATCGTGCGGGGCGCTTCGGAGGGTGAGGGCCTCGGCAACAAGTTCCTCGCGAACATCCGTGAGTCGGACGCGATCTGCCAGGTCATCCGCGCCTTCAAGGACGAGAACGTCGTGCATGTCGACGGCAAGGTCTCGCCGAAGGACGACATCGAGACGATCAACACCGAGCTGATCCTGGCCGACCTCCAGACCATCGAGAAGGTCCTGCCCCGCCTCCAGAAGGAGTCGCGGATCAAGAAGGACATCGCGCCGAAGGTCGCGGCCGTCGAGGCGGCGAAGGAGATCCTGGAGAAGGGCGACACGCTGTTCTCGGCGGGCATCGTCCAGGGCTCCGGCAACGAGGAACTCCTCCACGACCTGCACCTCCTCACCACCAAGCCCTTCCTCTACGTCTTCAACGTCGACGAGGACGAACTGGTCGACGACGGCTTCAAGGACGAGCAGCGCGCCCTGGTCGCCCCGGCCGAGGCGATCTTCCTCAACGCCAAGCTGGAGGCGGACCTCGCGGAGCTCGACGAGGCCGACGCGATGGAGCTGCTGGAGTCGGTCGGCGCGGAGGAGCCGGGCCTCGCGACCCTCGCCCGGGTCGGCTTCAACACCCTCGGCCTCCAGACCTACCTCACGGCCGGCCCCAAGGAATCCCGGGCCTGGACCATCAAGAAGGGCGCGACGGCCCCCGAAGCGGCCGGCGTGATCCACACGGACTTCCAGAAGGGCTTCATCAAGGCGGAGGTCATCTCCTTCGACGACCTGGTGGAGACGGGTTCGGTGGCGGAGGCCCGCGCGAAGGGGAAGGCGCGGATGGAGGGCAAGGAGTATGTGATGCAGGACGGGGATGTGGTGGAGTTCCGCTTCAACGTCTGATGGTCCAGGTCAGAGGGGATTTGCCTTTAGGCGGACCCCTTTTTGATTGCCTGAGTGACCTGCATTGAGGAACTCCGTTCTTGTTCCGCGTGACCACTGTCTGGCACGCAGAAGGCGCCGACGGGAACGGGGTTGCGGTGGGGCAGGAACTGCACGGACCGTCACCAAGCTGGTCTCGTTCGGCGACGAGGTCGCGGTCGTCGTCACCGAGATCGACCGGGAGCGACGCAGGCTGGTCCTGTCCCGACGACGGGCCTCATCCGAGCGCCAGTGATCCTTCACCGGCACAAGGACCCCCTGCCCTCGGGCGCGCGGTGGAAGGATGCCACCAGGGTGAGGGAGGGGCGGGCGCGTGGGGCGTGGTGAGCGGGATGTGGTGGGCAAGGGTGTGCGGCTGTACGCGGGGGCGCAGGCCGTTGTCGGGGATCATGGGCGGGCCGTGGAGGCCGTACGGGCCGCGCTGAGGCCGATTCACGAGGCCGAGGTGAAGCAGGAGCTCGACGCCATCCCGGTCGCCCGGCTCCAGGACGTCACCGAAGGGCGGCTGCGGCTGGGGAGTGTCGAGAAGAGCGGTCTGCGCACCATCGGGGATGTGCTTGAGGCCGGCCCCTACCGGCTGCGCCAGATCCCCGGTGTCGGGCAGCGGACCGTCGCTCAGATGCTCGGCGCCGCCCAGCGGCTCTCCGAGGCGGTGCACGAGACCGTGGCCGTCCACATCGACGTGGACCGGCCGGAACCCGCCACCACCGCGCTCGTCATGGCCCTGCACGTGCTCGTCGAGGCCGGGCCGGACGCGCGGCGCGCCGTCGACCGGGCCGCGGCGCTGTCGCAGCGGCTGGGGCCCGCGCTCGCCGACGCCCGGCCCGCCACCGGCCGGCTCCGGATGCTCGTGGCGGGCCAGGAGAAGAAGGCCCGGGCGCTGGCCGCCGTCGCCGAGATCCGGTCGCTGGTCGAGGAGGCGGAACGGGCAGGTCTCGCCGGGCTGTTCGCCCAGGCGTCGGTGGACCTGCTCCGGGGGCCCTCCTCCGACGTCGCGGCCTGGGTGGACTTCGAGCTCCGCTCCGCCGAGTACTACAGCCTGCTCGCCGAGATCTCGGAGCGGCTGCCCGACCCCGCCGCCGCTCAGGGTTTCCTCCCGGACGAGATCGCCGAGCGGGTGCGGACCCAGCACCTCGACGACGCGCACCGCCGGGTCTCCCTGCGCGGTTACCAGGCGTTCGGCGCACGGTTCGCGCTCGCGCAGCGCAAGGTGATACTCGGCGACGAGATGGGACTCGGCAAAACGATCCAGGCGATCGCCGTGCTGGCCCACCTGGCCGCCGGGGGACAGCGGAACTTCCTGGTCGTGTGTCCGGCGAGCGTCCTCGTGAACTGGACACGGGAGATCGAGGCCCGCAGCGCCCTGCCCGTCAGGGTGCTCCACGGCCCCGACCGGCATCACGCGTTCGCCGACTGGAAGGACCGCGGCGGGGTCGGCGTGACCACGTTCGACGCGCTGCGGGGCTTTCCCGCGCCGGGGGACGGGGAGGTCGGCCTGCTCGTCGTCGACGAGGCGCACTCCGTGAAGAACCCGAAGGCCAAGCGGTCCCAGGCGGTCGCCCAGTGGACGGAGCGCTGCGGGCGCACCCTGTTCATGACCGGCACCCCGATGGAGAACAGGGTCGCGGAGTTCCGCCACCTGGTGCGGATGCTCGACCCCGGCGTCGCCGACTCGCTCGGCGCACGGGACGCGTTGGCCGGTTCCGTCGCCTTCCGCAAAGCCGTGGCCCCGGTCTATCTGCGGCGCAACCAGGAGGACGTGCTCACGGAACTCCCGAGCCTCCAGCAGACCGACGAGTGGGAGGAGTTGAGCGCGTCCGACGAGGTGGCCTACCTCGAAGCGGTGCGGGCGGGCAACTTCATGGCCATGCGCAGGGCCGCCTACGCCCGCCCCGAGAAGTCGGCCAAACTGCACCGGCTGCGGGAGATCGTGCGGGAAGCCGCGGAGAACGGACAGAAGACGGTGGTCTTCTCCCAGTTCAAGGACGTCCTGGGTGTGGTGGAGAGCGCACTCGCGGCCGAACTCGCCGACGGCGCCGGGCTGTTCGGCCCGCTCACCGGAGCTGTCCCGGCCGCGCGGCGACAGCGGATCGTCGACGACTTCACCGGTGCTCATGGACCCGCCGTACTGCTCGCGCAGATCCAGGCCGCGGGGATCGGCCTCAACCTCCAGGCCGCCTCCGTCGTGATCCTCTGCGAACCGCAGATCAAGCCGACCGCCGAGCACCAGGCGGTGGCCCGCGCCCACCGCATGGGCCAGGTCAGGCCGGTGCGCGTGTACCGGCTCCTCGCCACCGGGGGTGTGGACGAACGCATGATCGAGAAGCTGGAGGCCAAGACCCGCCTGTTCGACGCCTACGCCCGCCGCAGCGCCGTGGCCGAGGCCACCCCGGACGCTGTCGACGTGTCGGACACCGAACTGGCCCGGCGGATCGTCGAGGAGGAACAGGCCCGCCTGGGCATGGCGGACGAGAGGCTCACGGCCGCGGAGTGAATCGGCCGGGGTGACGGTGGGTCAGGCCCAGGACTCGGACCTCACCCCGGTTCCCCCACCCACCCCGCCGTCAGCGCGAGCCCCGTCTCGCGTTGTACGGCGAGGAAGCCGAAGGGGCGGTCGAAGGTGGCCGTGACCACGGTCGAGGTGTGGCGGGGCGTGGGCGGCGCGCCGCCCGGCGCCGCGGCGACCGCCGTCACCGCGGCCGACTCGAAGCCGAGCGCGTCGAAGCGGGCCAGGACGGACTGCCGGGCGGCGCCGACGGCCAGGGGCGAGGCGCTGATCCCGGGGAAGTGGCCCTGCCCCGCGTCCCGTGCCGCGGTGAGTCCGAACAGCGCGTGCAGGCGCAGCAGATCGTGGTGCGCCCGCACCTCGAACGCCACCGTCGTCAGCTCCAGCGTCGGCTGCTGAGGAGTGGCACACGGCCGCTCCTCCACCCGCAGCCCCGGCCCGGCGGGCCCGTACGGCAGCAGCGCCCCCTTCGCGATCGGGCACGCCCCGTCGAGTACGGCGACCCCCGCCTCCAGTACCTCACCGGGCGTCATGTGCTCGTCCCCGAGCAGGAGATGGACATCGACGCCGTGGTCACCGAGCACCCTCGCCTCGGTGACCCGTCCGCCCCGCACCGCCGCCACCCCGACCCGGTCCAGCCGCACGCTCCGACGGCTCAGCCCGCGCAGGGTCCGGCCCTGCCAGGGGCCCGCGGACGGCCGTACCGGACGCGCCTCGAACGGCCGCTGCCACGTGGTCCGCAGTGCCAGCGCGCTCGCCAGCACCAACTCGGTGTCCCGTCGGACCTCGACCGGCATCCGCTCGATCAGCCCACCCGTGCGCTTCCCCGCCCAGGCGTCCAACTCCCGCTGATCGGCGTCCGGATCGCCGCTGAGCACCCCGTGCGCGTCGGCCGGCAGCCCGGCCGCCCACTCCTCCCGCAGCTCCAGTGTCCGTACGGTCCACAGGCCGAGGGCCCAGTCCAGACCCCGTACGGTCGCCGGCGCGTGCAGCAACTCCCGTGCCCTGTCGGCCGATTCGTCCGCCGGCAGCCCCACGGCCCGCGCCAACTCCTCCCGTGCCGCCCCCTGCGCCCCGGCGGCCAGGAAGGCGAGCAGCGGCCACACTCCGGCCGCCGAGAACACCGTCTCCCCCGAAGACTTCGCAGCCCACCGTGCCGTGAGCCCGTTCACCGCCCGGGTCGTCGTACCCGTGATCGGCATTCCACCCCCGCCTGCCCCGCGCATACCATGCGCCCTGTCGTACGTCAGTTCCCCGCCGCTGTCTGAACCAGGAGCACGGTACCCGTGTCCATACCCCCGCCCCCTGGGCCGCACCAGCCCGACCCCGCCCAGGGCCCCCAGGGACCGTCCCCCGCCCCGGACCCCTACCGGCCGCCGCCCCAGGAACAGCAGCCGTACGGACAGCAGCCCTACGGACCTCCGCCCCCGGGGCAGCAGCCGTACGGACAGCAGCCGTACGGGCAACCCTATGGGGCGCCCTACCAGACCTGGGGCCAGGGCTACAGCCCCTACGCCCGCCCCAACTCCGTGAACGGCCTCGCCGTCGCCTCGCTGGTGCTCGGGGTGCTGTGCTGCTTCCCGGCCGTGGGACTGGTGCTGGGCGTGATCGCGCTGGCGCAGATCAGGAAGAAGGGGCAGTCCGGCAAGGGCCTGGCGATCGCCGGGTCGATCCTGTCGTCGCTCGGACTCGCCCTGTGGGTGACGGTGCTCGCCACCGGCGGGCTCTCCGCGGCGTGGGAGGGGTTCAAGGAGGGCGCGACGGAGGGCACGGCCTTCTCGGTGGTGAAGGGCCAGTGCTTCGATGCGCCGGGGGAGTCCCTCGACGGGCTCACCTACGACGTCGACGAGGTGCCCTGCGCGGGTGAGCACGACGGCGAGGTGTTCGGCGAGTTCGAGATGAGCGGGTCGGTCTTCCCCGGCGACGGCGCCGTCTCCGACGCGGCCGACGAGCGGTGCTACCCCCTCCAGGACGCCTACGTCATGGACACCTGGTCGCTCCCCGACGACGTGGACGTGTACTACTTCGGCCCGACCCGGCAGAGCTGGCGCCTCGGCGACCGGGAGGTCAGCTGCATCTTCGGCAACACCGACGAGAAGGGCACCCTGACCGGCTCGCTGCGCGTCGACGCGACCACCCTCGACGACGACCAGCTCACCTTCCTCATGGCGCTCAACGCCGTCGACACGACCTTCTGGGACGAGCCCGAGGAGCAGCCGGAGGACGACCTGCCGGGCTACCGGGACTGGTCGCAGGACGTCCACGACACCCTCGACGACGAGATCCGCCACCTGCGGGCGCACACCTGGTCGGGTGCCCCGGCCAAGCCGGTCGAGGCGCTGATCAAGGACATGGAGAAGGCCCGCGGCGAGTGGGCGAAGGCCGCCGCCTCCGACGACGTGGACACCTTCTACACGCACTACGACGCGGGCTACGCCTTCGTCGACGGCGCCACCACCGTCACCGCCCGCAAAGCTCTGGGGCTCGCCTCCGACCCGCCGTACGACGACGAGGGCTCCGGCAGCGAGAGCGACGACTCGGGGAGCGGCAACCTCGATGTGTGAACCCGGCCATAGCGGGGAGAAAGTGCCTGCGTAAAGCCCGCCACCGGAACATGTCATCACATCGAGTGATTCCCTGGCCTTTGCTTGCATGGGCCAACCCACGGTTGCCAGGCTGTTGCTGTCTGTACAACCTGATGGGAGCGGCCAGTGACATTCGGTGAGCAGCCGGCGTACCTGCGCGTCGCGGGTGATCTCCGCAAGAAGATCGTCGACGGTTCGCTGCCACCGCACACCCGCCTGCCCTCCCAGGCCCGGATCCGCGAGGAGTACGGCGTCTCGGACACCGTCGCCCTGGAGGCGCGCAAGGTGCTGATGGCCGAGGGCCTGGTCGAGGGCCGCTCCGGCTCCGGGACCTATGTCCGCGAGCAGCCCGTGCCCCGCCGTATCGCCCGCTCCGGTTACCGCCCGGCCGCCGGCGCCACCCCCTTCCGGCAGGAGCAGGCGGACGGCGAGGGGCGCGGCACCTGGGAGTCCAGCAGCCGGCAGGCCGATGCCTCCGCCGCCATCGCCGAGCGGCTCGCCATCCGGCCCGGCGACCGCGTGATGTGCACCAAGTACGTCTTCCGGGAGGCCGGCGAGCCCATCATGCTCTCCACCTCCTGGGAGCCCCTCGCCCTCACCGGGCGCACCCCCGTGATGCTCCCCGAGGAGGGCCCCCTCGGCGGCATGGGTGTGGTCGAGCGCATGGCGGCCATCGACATCGTCGTGGACAACGTCACCGAGGAGGTCGGCGCCCGCCCCGGCCTCGCCGAGGAACTGCTCGCCCTGGGCGGTGTCCCCGGCCATGTCGTCCTGGTGGTCCACCGCACCTACTACGCCTCGGGGCGTCCGGTGGAGACGGCCGACGTGGTCATTCCGGCCGACCGCTACCAGGTCGCCTACCACCTTCCGGTGAAGTAGTGCGCGCCCCGGGGAAGTTGCCCCGGGCGAACACTCAACCGCCCCGCAGGCGAACGCCGTTCGAATTCAGCCGTTCTCGCAGGTCGACACGGCTGTCCCAGGGGCGCCCCTGACCGGAGGCATCGCCGTCCACCGGGGGCGCGTTCACTTCCGTGCGCCCCCGGTCTGCGGAGTCCGTCCTGGCTGGTTGCGTACCTCTTTGTGAAAACGCGTGTTCGCAGCGTAAAGGTTGGGCGTAGGCTCGGGCATATGCGGATTGCGGTTTCCTTATCGGGTGGGGCTCGACGCAGGTCGGGAAGGAGCGGTGGGGCGCAATGAACGACGGCACGATCACTCTTCCCTGGCTCGTCATACGACAGGACGACAACGGCAATCGCTACCGCGTGGGCAGGTACGCGACCCGGGCCGAGGCCCAGAAGATCGCGGACAGCCTCGACTCACGCGGCCACAAGCAGCTCTACTGGGTCGAGCGCATCAGCCAGAACGGCGCCGGCTCGGCCGACTGACCACCCTCCCGTAGGCTCCGGCGCATGACGGAACGGATCGTGGTGGTGGCGGCCGCCCTCTACGACGGCGACCGCCTCCTCGCAGCCCGCCGCAGCGCGCCCCCGGCCCTGGCGGGCCGGTGGGAGCTGCCGGGGGGCAAGGTGGAGGACGGGGAGGCGCCGGAGAAGGCGCTGGTGCGGGAGCTGCACGAGGAGTTGGGCGTGGAGGCGGAGGCCCTGGACCGCATCCCGGGCGAGTGGCCCCTGAAACCCCCGTACGTCCTCCAGGTGTGGAGAGCCCGCCTGCTCCCGGGTTCCCCGACCCCCAAGCCCCTCCAGGACCACGACGAGCTCCGCTGGCTGACACCAGGCGAGCTCTGGAACGTGAACTGGCTCGACCAGGACGTAGAAGCTGTCGGTGCACTGGAGGCACTCAGGGGCGCGGGGAACTGCGCGACAAGCCACGACGCACCCGCACCCGCTCCCCAGCAGATCCCCCCGAATTCCTAGGCGCCGCCACTTGCACCATTCGACACGGTACCGCCCCCACAGAACCGGGTATGTGCCCCTTAACCCCACGAAAGTGGACATGGGCCGGCCCAGGATGTGATCGGCGTGATCGACACCGAAGGCGACTGCGCCGAGTGGATCTTCCCCGCAGACCCCGGCGCCGTCCGCGCCGCCCGTACCGCGGTCCGAGAACGACTGCGGCACTGGGGCCTGGACGTCCTCGCCGACATCGCCGCCCTGCTGGTCAGCGAACTGGTGACGAACTCGCTGCGGCACGCCACCGGCCCCATCGGCGTCCGCCTGGTCCGCCCCGACGCGGTCGACGGCGTCCTCCTGGTGGAGGTCTCCGACCCCCTCCCCGACCCGCCCCGCGAACGCGTCGCCGAGCTGGACGACGAGAGCGGCCGCGGCCTCCAGCTGGTCGCGCACGCCGCCCACCGCTGGGGTACCCGTCCCGGCGCGACCGGCAAAACGGTCTGGTTCGAACTCTCGGTGCCATGAGGAACACCTGTACGACACCCCGTCCCCTGTCCAGCGCCTGGTTCAGGCCAGTGGCAGTTGTCGAAGGACGTGATTCGATGCCGTGTCCGCTGGTTAGAAGACTGGAAGTGCTGTCGCAGCCCGGACCGAAAACCGTCGGGATCGTGCTGTGATCGTGAACACCGTGTTGTGCGGCGCCGTAGTGCTGGATACTGCGGGCAGCCGCCCCCGGTGACCGGTACCGGACGCGGTGAGCTGGAGGGGACGGTTCGCGTGAGCGAGATACCAGCGAAGGCCACGGAGTCGAAGGACCCGTCGGACGGCGCGAGGACGGAGGCCGCGGAGGATGCCGTACAGGTCCGTCCCGGCGAGGAGCCGTCCGGTGACGCCATGTGGCAGAGCAGCCCGCCCGGCTCGATCTACGACTACATCAAGGTCGCGTCCTTCTCCATAGGCCCCGACGGACTGGTCGACCAGTGGAGCCTGCGCGCCGAGCAGCTCTTCGGCATCCCCGCCGGGCAGGCGGTCGGCATGGACCCCATCGAGGCGTTCATCGACCCGGACCTGCGCTCGCAGGGCCAGCGCAAGATGGCGGAGATCCTGGACGGCCGCGAGTGGACCGGTGTGGTCCCCTTCCGGGTCCCGGCAGAGGCCGGTGAGGGCGAGTGCGGCCGGGAGGGTCTCGCCGAGGTCTATGTGATGCCGACGCGGACCGAGGAGGGGGAGAAGGCCGCCGTCTGCATCGTCGTCGATGTGCGCACCCTCAGGAGCATCGAGACCGACCTCGCCGCCTCGCAGGCGATTTTCGGTCAATCTCCTTTCGGGTTCGTGCTCATCGACCCCGACCTGCGGGTTCGCCGCGTCAACTACCGGTTCGCCTCCCTGTTCGGCGGCACCCCCGACGACCACCGCGGCAAGGGCGTCCACGACTATCTGCCGCGCCCCGAGGCCGAGCGGGTCTCCGCGACCCTGCGCCGGGTCCTGGAGACCGGCGACTCCATCACGGACATGCACGTCACCGGCTTTCTGCCGGGCTCCGACGAGCGCCGCCACTGGTCCATCAACCTGTACCGGGTGCGCAGCGGCTCCGGCCGGCCCATCGGTATCGCCTGGCTGGGAACCGACATCACCGCCCGTCGCGCCGCCGCCCGCGAGGCCGCCGCGGCCCGGCGCAATCTCGCCCTCCTCAACGAGGCGGGCGCCCGCATAGGCAACTCCCTCGACCTGGAGACCACGGCCCGCGAACTCCTCGACGTCGTGGTCCCCGGCTTCTGCGACCTGGCCACGGTCGACCTCTACCAGGGCCTCCTGGCCGGCGACGAGACCCCGCCCGGCCTCGCCGACGGCAGCGCCGAACTGCGCCGGGTCGCCTTCGCCAGCGCGGTCTCCGACGCCCCCTTCCTCGGCTCGGGCGCCCCCGTCTCGGTCGGCGCGGTCCACCACTACCCCTTCAACTCACCGTGCGCGGACGCCCTGCGCACCGCCCGGCCGCTGTACGTCCCGGCCGAGGAGGGCGGTCTCGTCCAGTCCACGCTGGCCGTGCCGATGGTCGCCCACGACACCGTCGTAGGCCTCGCGCAGTTCGCGCGGACGAAGGGCAGCGAGCCGTTCGGGGACCGGGACCGGGACCTGGCGGTGGAGCTCGCGGCGCGGGCCGCGGTCTGTATCGACAACGCGCGCCTGTACCGGCGGGAGCACGAGAGGGCGTTGATACTTCAGCGGTCCCTGCTGCCGCCCGGCGACCCGGTCGCCTCCGGCCTCGACATCGCCTGCCGCTACCTGCCCGGCAACTCCTCCGCGGACCGCCCGAGCGAGGTCGGCGGCGACTGGTTCGACGTCATAGAACTGCCCGGACACCGCACCGCGTTGGTGGTCGGCGACGTCATGGGCCGCGGACTGCGCGCGGCGGTGGCGATGGGCGAACTGCGGTCCGCCGTGCGGACGCTGGCCCTGCTGGACCTCGAACCGGCGGAGGTCCTCTCCGCGTTGGACGAGATCGCCCGCGGGCTCGGCGCCCCCGGCGGAGTCCAGCAGGCGACTCGCGCGGCCCGTCGCCCCCGGGAGGCGGACCTGTCCGAGGTGTACCTCGCGACCTGCGTGTACGCCGTCTACGACTCGGTGACCAGGCGTTGCACCTTCGCCAACGCGGGCCATCTGCCCCCGGTGCTCGTCGAGCCCGGCGAGGACGCGCTCATGCTCGACGTGCCGCCCGGGATGCCGCTCGGCGTCGGCGGCGAGCCCTTCGAGGAGGTCGAGGTCGAACTACCCGAAGGCGCCCTGCTCGCGCTCTACACGGATGGACTGGTCGAAAGCCGCGATCATCCCCTCGACGAAGGCCTCCAGGCGTTCGTCGGGGCGCTGACCGATCCCTCCGCGCCCCTGGAGGACGTCTGCGACCACGTCCTCAACACCCTCGACACCCATCACGGCGAGGACGACATCGCGCTGCTGATGGCACGTGTCCAGGGCCTGCCCGCCGAGTCCGTCGGCGACTGGACGCTCCCGCGTGAGCCGCGCAGCGTGGGCCGGGCCCGCGAGTACGCCCGCGGCCAGCTGCTCAGCTGGGACCTGGAGCCCCTGGTCGACACCACGGAACTCCTGGTCAGCGAACTGGTCACCAACGCCCTGCGGTACGGCGAGGGCGAGATCCGGCTCCGGCTGCTCCTGGACCGCACCCTGGTCTGCGAGGTCTGGGACTCCGGGCTGGTCCAGCCCCGCCGCCGACGCGCCCGCGACACCGACGAGGGCGGCCGCGGCCTGCAACTGGTCGGGCTGCTCAGCGCGGCCTGGGGCTCGCGCCGGACCCCGCGCGGCAAGACGGTGTGGTTCGAACTGCCCTTGCCCGGCGGGGAGAACGGCATGGTGGACCCGGCGGAGGCGCTGCTGAGCCTGTTCTAGGGCGGGGGTAGGCGTCATCTAGGGCCGTGGGTCGGCGTGCCCGCGCAGCCGTACGTCCTGTTCCGCGAGGTCACGGGCCTCGCGGGCGAGGGCGTCGGCGCGCGGGAGGTCCTCGGTCCGCCGCGCCTGCGCCAGCAGGACACGGGGTGCGGCACCGACCGCCTCCCGGTGCACGGCCACACAGTCGTCCGCCGAGGCCAGGGACTCCCGGGCCACCAGCAGCGCGGCCGTGCCCAGCACCCCGGACCGGCCGCCCGCGAGGGGCGCGGTCGCGTGCACGATCCGACGCAGCAGGCCGAGCGGGTCGTACGGGTGTCCGGAGGTCGTCTCCTGTCGTACGGCGGCCAGGGCGGCGTCGGCGTGCGCGAGCCGGATGCTGGTCTCGTCCTCGCGCGAGGCGTTGTCGCGGACGGGGGCCAGTTCCGCCTCCGCGCCCGTGAGGGTGGGTGGGATCAGCCGGGTGGCCTCGGTGAGTGCCGTGCGCAGCCTCATCACGGCCGTCACCAGTGTGTCCGCCCGGGCGATCGCGCTCTCTGCGGCGCGGAGCCGGTGGGCCGCCTCGTCCAGCTGGTCGGAGGCGATCGCCTGGTGGGTCCGGTTGAGGTGGACGGTGGCGGTGACCAGGCTGTCCTTGGCCAGCTCCACGTATCCGGTGACGGAGCCGTCCGCGCCGGCGGTGTCCGCGTGTCCGGTTGCGGAGCCGTCCGTGAGTGCGGTGTCCGCGTGTCCGGTTGTGGAGCCGTCCGTGAGTGCGGTGCCTGCCTCGGCCGTGCGGGCGGTCAGCTCCCGGAAGCGGGTCTCGGCCACCGTCAGGGCCTCGCTCGGATCGCGGTCCAGGGCCCTCAGCGTGCGCAGGCTCTGCGTCCCCGCGGTCAGCCGCCGCTCGGCCTCCTCGCACCGGCCCACCACCCCGGCGAGGGCGGCCGCCTCCTCCGGCACGCCCTCGTCGTACCGCCGCCGAATCGCGCACGCGGCGGCCAGCTCGGACTCGGCGGCCGCGGCCACCTCGACGAAGGGGGTCAGTGCCTCGCGGCCGAACACGGCCTCGGCGAAGGGGAGTTCCTCGCGGAAGGCGCGGAGGTGGTTGTCGGCGTCGACGAGCGCGGTGCGGGAGCGGTCGTCCAGGCCGCCGAGCGGGGGCGGGGCCGCGGGGGCGGGGTACGCGCCGACGTGGGTGGTGCCGGGGGCCGCCGGTGTCGTACGACGGCGGGTGCGGCGGATCCGGCGCACGGAAGCGTAGGCGGCGAGGGCCGCCACGACGACGAGTGCGGCGACCGGCAGGACGAGGTCGCCGGCGGACGAGTCCTCCGCGGCCGCCGCGGCGCTCGTCCGCGTGCCCGCAACCGGATCGTCGTCGTCGACCGTCATCCAGGGCAACACCAGCCACGCGACCCCGGCCACCACGCCCAGCAGGGCGTGCGCCACCCGCACGGATATGTGCGAGCGGCTGCGCCGGGGTCGGCCGCGTATCAGGGAGGGTGTCACATTTCGGAGCGTATGGGCCGGAATGCGGGGGCGCGAGCGGGGTGGGGTGGGCGGGGGTATGCGGCGAGGGGCGGGGAGCGGATGACGGACGGGCAGAGCGTGCGGGTCGACGGCGAGGCCGTGGCGGAGAAGGACGTGCCGACGCCGAAGCCGGGACGTCGGCGGTGGGTCCGTCGGAGCGTCCTCGGACTCGTGCTCGTCGTCCTCGTGCCGCTGCTCACCGCCGCCGTCGCACTGCGTCTCCACTACACCGGTGACCCGGCCGACGGCACCTTCACCCGCGACAAGGACGCGATCTGGCTCGGGCACGCCTGGGTGGACGGCCGCAAGACCGACGCCGACGTCAGCGCCCTCGCGCGGAGGCTGAAGGACACCGGGATCCGGGACCTGTACGTCCACGCGGGGCCGCTGGAACACGACGGGACCCTGCCCGTGTCGGCGTACCCGAAGGCGCGTTGGCTGGTCGGTGCCGTGCACCGGGCGGTGCCGGGCATCCGGGTGCAGGCGTGGCTGGGGGACGAGCTCGCCACCGAGAGCCCCGACGGCCTGCGCCTCTCCGACCGGGACACCCGGGCCGCCGTGGTCCGCTCCACCCGGCAGATCCTGGCCACCGGCTTCGACGGCGTCCATGTCGACCTGGAGCCGCTGCACTCCGGCGACGGGCACTACCTCGACCTCCTCGACGCCCTCCACCAGGTCACCCGCGCCCGGGGCGTCCCCCTGTCCGTCGCCGCCCACCAGATCGACCCGCTGCCCGCGCTGCACTCCGTCGCGGGCACGCTGACCGGGCACCCCAAATGGTGGTCGCAGGCGTACTTCGGGCAGGTCGCCCGACGGGTCGACCAGATCGCGGTGATGTCGTACGACACGAGCATGCCGCTGGAGAGCCTGTACGGCGGCTATGTGGCCCAGCAGACGGCACTGGCCCTGGAGGCGACCCCACCCTCGACGGACCTCCTGATGGGCCTCCCGTTCTTCCACGAGACCAAGTGGGGCCACCGAGCGGCCGCGGAGACGGTCCCCGCGGCGGTACGAGGCGTCCGCCTAGGCCTCTCCCGCACAGACCCGAACCGAACGGCCTTCGGCGTGGCCCTGTACGTGGACTTCGCAGCGACGGAGGCGGACTGGACGGCGTACGAGAGGGGCTGGGTCCGCTAGCGCCCCCGCCGGTCGCGCAGTCGGGGGCGCTACGAAGGCCTCCTTCTGATCTTCGAGCCCAGCCACACCAGTGGGTCGTACTTGCGGTCCACTGCCCGTTCCTTCAGGGGGATCAGGGCGTTGTCCGTGATCTTGATGCCCTCGGGGCAGACCTCCGTGCAGCACTTGGTGATGTTGCAGTAGCCGAGGCCGTGTTCGTCCTGGGCCGTCTTCTTGCGGTCCAGGCCCGACTCCTCGGCCGCGTCCAGCGGGTGCATGTCCAACTCCGCCACCCGCATGAGGAAGCGCGGGCCCGCGAACGCCGGCTTGTTCTCCTCGTGGTCGCGGACGACATGGCAGGTGTCCTGGCACAGGAAGCACTCGATGCACTTGCGGAACTCCTGCGAGCGGTCCACGTCCTCCTGCATCATCCGGTACTCACCGGGTCCGAGATCGGGCGGCGGCACGAACGCCGGGACCTCGCGCGCCTTCTGGTAGTTGAAGCCGACGTTCGTGACCAGGTCCCGGACCACCGGGAAGGCGCGCAGGGGAGTGACGGTGATCGTCTCCTCCTGCGTGAAGACCGACATGCGCGTCATGCACATCAGCCTGGGCCGCCCGTTGATCTCCGCCGAGCACGAACCGCACTTGCCCGCCTTGCAGTTCCAGCGGACCGCGAGATCGGGCGCCTGGGTCGCCTGGAGGCGGTGGATGATGTCGAGGACCACCTCGCCGTCGTTGACCTCGACCTTGAAGTCCTCCAGGTCACCGCCCTTGACGTCACCCCGCCACACCTTGAAGTGGGCCGTGTAGCCGCTCATTCGTACAGCTCCTCTTCGGCGAGGTACTTGACCAGCTCCTCCTTGTCGAAGAGGGCGAGCAGGTCGGCGCGGATGGGGTCGGTGGTCTCACGGGTGAGGTCGATCTGGCCGCGGACCGGGTCCGTGGCCGCCAACCCGCCCGTCGGGTCGGCCAGTTGGCAGATCAGGTTCACCCGGCGCCACTTGCGGTCCATCGTCGGATGGTCCTCGCGGGTGTGGCCGCCCCGCGACTCGGTCCGCTCCAGTGCGGCCCGCGCCACGCACTCGCTGACCAGCAGCATGTTGCGAAGGTCCAGGGCGAGGTGCCAGCCCGGGTTGAACTGCCGGTGCCCCTCCACCCCGGCCCGCCGGGCCCGCACCCGCAGGTCCGCGAGCTTCTCCAGGGCCTGCTCCATCTCGCCCTCGCGCCGGATGATCCCGACCAGGTCGTTCATGGCCTGCTGGAGCTCCTGGTGCAGGGTGTACGGGTTCTCCGGAGGCCCTACGGCGGGCTCGGCGCCCTCCGCCGAGAAGGGCCGCAGCGCCTCGGCGGCCGCCGCGTCGACCTGGACCTCGTCCACCGGCGGGCGGCTCCCGGCGAGACCGGTCGCGTACTCCGCCGCGTGCCAGCCCGCCCGACGCCCGAACACCAGCAGGTCGGAGAGGGAGTTGCCGCCCAGCCGGTTGGAGCCGTGCATCCCGCCGGCCACCTCACCGGCCGCGAAGAGCCCCGGCACCCCGCGTGCGGCCGCCGTGTCCGACTCGACCGCGATCCCGCCCATCACGTAGTGACAGGTCGGCCCGACCTCCATCGGCTCGGCCGTGATGTCGACGTCCGCCAGCTCCTTGAACTGGTGGTACATCGAGGGGAGCCGGCGCCGGATGACCTCCGCCGGCATACGGGTGGAGACGTCCAGGAAGACGCCACCGTGCGGGGAGCCGCGGCCCGCCTTCACCTCGGAGTTGATGGCCCGGGCCACCTCGTCGCGGGGCAACAGCTCGGGAGGACGCCGGTTGTTGTCCGGGTCCTCGTACCAGCGGTCGCCCTCCTCCTCCGACTCGGCGTACTTCTCCTTGAAGACGTCCGGGACGTAGTCGAACATGAACCGCTTGCCCTCGGAGTTGCGCAGCACCCCGCCGTCGCCGCGGACCGACTCCGTGACGAGGATGCCCTTCACCGACGGCGGCCAGACCATGCCGGTCGGGTGGAACTGCACGAACTCCATGTTCAGCAGGGGCGCTCCGGCGAGCAGCGCCAGCGCGTGGCCGTCGCCCGTGTACTCCCACGAGTTCGACGTCACCTTGAAGGACTTGCCGATGCCACCGGTGGCGATCACCACGGACGGGGCTTCCAGGACGAAGAAACGGCCGGTCTCACGGTCGTAGGCGAAGACACCGCTCACCCGTGAACCGTCCTTCAACACCCGCGTGACCGTGCACTCCTGATAGACCTTCAGGCGCGACTCGTAGTCACCGGTCTCCTTCTTGTCCTCCTGCTGGAGGGACACGATCTTCTGCTGGAGCGTGCGGATCAGTTCGAGGCCGGTGCGGTCGCCGACGTGGGCGAGGCGCGGGTACTCGTGGCCGCCGAAGTTGCGCTGGGAGATCCGGCCGTCCTTGGTGCGGTCGAACAGCGCGCCCCAGGTCTCCAGCTCCCAGACCCGGTCCGGGGCCTCCTGGGCGTGCAGTTCGGCCATCCGCCACTGGTTGAGGAACTTGCCGCCGCGCATGGTGTCGCGGAAGTGGACCTGCCAGTTGTCGTGCGAGTTGGCGTTGCCCATGCTGGCCGCGATGCCGCCCTCGGCCATCACCGTGTGCGCCTTGCCGAACAGCGACTTGCAGATCACGGCCGTACGGGCACCGCGTTCGCGGGCCTCGATGGCGGCCCGCAGTCCGGCTCCTCCGGCGCCGACCACGACGACGTCCCATTGCTGTCGATCGACCACGGACATCAGAAGGCACCTCCCTCTCTAGAAGAACCGCGGATCGTCGAAGGCACCGGACGCGAGCAGATAGACGTAGAAGTCGGCGAGCGCCACGCTCACCAGCGAGGCCCAGGCGAGCTGCATGTGGCGGGCGTTGAGCTTCCCCACGAACTGCCAGGCCCGGTAGCGCACGGGATGCTTCGAGAAGTGCCTGAGCTTGCCGCCGACGATGTGCCGGCAGGAGTGGCAGGAGGCGGTGTACGCCCAGATCAGCACGATGTTGACCAGGAACACCAGGGTGCCGAGGCCCATGTGGCCCCACTCGTAGTTCTCGTCGCGGAACGAGAGCACGGTGTCGTAGGTCAGGATCCCGGCGACCAGGATCGCGGCGTAGAAGAAGTACCGGTGGATGTTCTGCAGGATCAGCGGGAAGCGGGTCTCACCGGTGTACTTCTTGTGCGGCTCGGCCACCGCGCAGGCCGGCGGGGACGCCCAGAAGCCCCGGTAGTAGGCCTTGCGGTAGTAGTAGCAGGTCAGGCGGAAGCCGAGCGGGAAGATCAGGATGATGATCGCGGGGGAGATGCCCCACCAGCTGCCGAAGATCTCCCAGTTGGGGCCGTGCCGCATGGGCTCGCAGCGCTCGGCCAGGCAGGGGGAGTAGAACGGCGAGACGTAGGGGGCCGCGTAGTAGTCCGTGTCGGCGAAGGCCCGCCAGGTCGAGTACACGATGAAGGCGAGCAGCCCGGCGGCGGTGGCCGCCGGCGCCAGCCACCAGCGGTCGGTGCGCAGGTGCGGGGCGTCGATCGCGGCGCGCGTGCCGGTGCGCACGCCGCCGCTCACGGGATGGGGTTCGGTGTCGGGGGGTTCCGTACCAGTGGCCAACGCTTGACTCCGGTCGGGTTCAGGGGGCCCTGCGGTCGCGGGCGCCGAGGCCCTCGTCGTCCGAGTCCGTCCACAGGGCGTTGTCGTAGGGGGTGTCGGAGATGGAGACGAGATCCGGGCGGCGGGCCTTGGCGAGCGCCGGGTCGGTCTCCCTCAGCAGCGCGAGGCTCTCGCGCAGACGGTCGGCGTCGATCCGGACGCGGCGCATCTCCAGGCCGCCGCTGCCCAGCTGCTGCTCCAGGCGCTTGACATACCGGAGCACTTCGTCGAGAGCGCGCTGGGCCGATGCCAGTTCGTCGTTCACGGACATGACGTGACCTCACTTCCGTGGGCGGGGTTGCCCTGCACGGGAACGGTCATGCGCCTGCGAGTGTTGCGCGTCACACCTGCCGGTGTGAAGGGACGTGCACCGATTGGCGGATCGTGCGCCTGAGTGCGCGCCCCTCGTGCGCCGTCGATTGCGCCGCACGGGTGGGCTTCCCGGTCCTTGTCGCCGTGTCGCCGTCCGTTGCCGAACCCTTTCCTCTTCAGTGGCCGCATAGATGTGATCAGCTCCATATACCGCCAAAAGTGATCATAACGCCCGCCGCTCCCGGAGGTAAGCAGAGATGTCCAACGACGGCGTCGGACTGCGCGCGGTCATGCGCTCGGTCGCCTTCCTCACCGCGGGAGCCCTCGCGGTGCCCGCCCTCGCCGGGTGCAGCTCCGAGGAGCCGGCGAGCAAGCCGCTCGCGGAGCAGGACATCGCGCCCGCGGCCCGCGACCAGGTCGCCGACGGCGGCACCCTGCACTGGGCCGTGGACGCCGTACCGGAGACCCTGAACACCTTCCAGGCGGACGCGAACGCGACCACCACCACCGTCGCCCAGGCGGTCCTGCCGTCGATGTACCGGCTCGACGCGAACGGCCGGCCGCAGGTCAACCCCGACTACCTGGAGTCGGCGAAGGTCGTCGAGACCGAGCCGAAGCAGGTCGTGCTGTACAAGCTGAACCAGCAGGCGGTGTGGAGCGACGGCCGGGAGATCGGCGCCGCCGACTTCGCCGCCCAGTGGCGCGCCCTGTCCGGCAAGGACTCCGCGTACTGGACCGCCCGCAACGCCGGCTACGAGCGCATCGAGAAGATCGAGCGCGGCGCGAACGACCTGGAGGTCAAGGTCACCTTCGCGCGGCCCTACGCCGACTGGCGCTCGCTGTTCTCTCCGCTGTACCCGAAGGACGTCATGGGCACCCCGGACTCCTTCAACGACTCCGCCCGTAAGAAGCTCAAGGTCACCGCCGGTCCGTTCCGGCTGGAGAAGGTCGACCGCAAGGACGGCGAGGTCACCCTCGCCCGCAGCGAGCGCTGGTGGGGGCATCCCGCCAAGCTGGACGAGATCGTGCTGCGGGCCGTACCGCGCGACGAGCGGACCGGCGCGCTGGCCGACGGCGAGGTGGACCTCGCCGAGATCGACCCCGAGGCCCTCGGCCGGATCACCCTCGCCGCCCGCGCGGGCGCCAAGGCCGGCAGCACCCCGCTCGCGGGCCCGGGCGGCCTGTCCGGCCACGGCTCCGGCACCAATCTCGGGGCGGCCGACGCCCTGCGCTCCTGGGCCGTGGCCCACGAGGACGACGAGAAGGCCGCGGACGACGAGACCGGCGCTCGCGACAAGAGGCGCGCGGCGGCCCTCGCGTACGAGCGGCAGCAGACGGCCCTCAAGGGCTTCGAGGTCCGCAGGTCCCTGGAGCCCGCCTACACCCAGCTCGCCCTCAACGGCGCCTCGGGTCCGCTCGCCGACGAGCGGGTCCGCCGGGCCGTGGCCCGCGCCCTGGACCGCAAGGCCCTGGCCGGTGCCGTCCTCTCCCCGCTCGGACTGCCCGCCGAACCCGTCGGCAGCCACCTCGCGCTCTCCGGCCAGGACGCCTACGCCGACAACAGCGGCGCGCTCGGCGGCCAGGACACCGAGGAGGCGGAGGCGCTGCTGGCCGACGCCGGCTGGGTGCACGGCGGGCCGGTGAAGAAGGAGAAGGGGGAGAAGGCGGAGAAGGCGGAGAAGGCCGCCGGGGCCGAGGGCGAGAAGTCGGACGAGGAGTCCGGCAAGAAGACCGACAAGGAGTCCTCCGGCAAGAAGTCCTCCGACAAGGAGTCCTCCGGCAAGAAGTCCGACAAGGAGTCCGCCAAGAAGGACTCGGAGGACTCCGAGGACTCGGAGGACTCCAAGGACGGCACGTACATCGTCGGGGAGGACGACAAGGGCGACGACACGCGCCACCTCGCACAGGACGGCAAGCAGTACGTGAACAAGCTGCGGCAGGGCGGGGCCCCGGCCGGGGCGTACGCCCCCAAGGGCACCCCCGCCCCGGCCGCCGCGGCGACGAAGGTGCTGGCCAAGAACGGCAAGGCGCTGGCGCTGCGGTTCGTGCTGCCGTCGGGCCCGGGGTCCGAGACCTTGCGGACCGTGGCCGGCCGGATCTCCTCGATGCTCGCGAAGATCGGCATCCGCACCGAGATCTCCAAGGTGTCCGAGGAGAGCTACTTCAAGGACCACATCGCGTCCGGGCAGTACGACCTGGCGCTGTACTCCTGGCCCGCGTCCGCGTTCCCCGCGACCGACGCCCGGCCCATCTTCGCCAAGCCGGTACCGGCCGCCGACGGCTCGCTGAACGTGGAGCAGAACTACACGCGGGTCGGCACCGACCAGGTGGACCAGCTCTTCGACCAGGCCGTCACCACCCTGGACGCCTCGGAGAGCCGCAGCCTGATCCGCAAGGCCGACTCCCGGATCTGGGCCGCCGCCGGGTCCATCCCCCTCTATCAGCGCCCGCAGCTGACCGCCGCGAAGAAGAACCTGGTGAACGCCGGTGCCTTCGGCTTCCAGACACCGCTCTACGAGGACATGGGCTTCCTGAAGAAGGGCGCGAAGCCCGCGTCCGGACCGTCCGGGGGCTGAGCCCGGCGAGCCCCGACCCGACGGGCACCGTACGATGGGGTGAGGCCGTGGCATGTTGAGCCCGGCAGGGTCCGCGTAACACAGACGTACGCGTCGGCCTTCCTCACACTCCAGGAGTACGCCTTCATGGCCACGCGCCACGACATCCGCAACGTCGCCATCGTCGCCCACGTCGACCACGGCAAGACGACCATCGTCGACGGAATGCTGAAGCAGGCCGGTGCCTTCGCCGCCCATCAGCTCGACTCGGTCGACGACCGAATGATGGACTCGAACGACCTGGAGCGTGAGAAGGGCATCACGATCCTCGCCAAGAACACGGCGGTGAAGTACCACCCCAAGGACGGGGGGGACGTCATCACCATCAACATCATCGACACCCCCGGTCACGCCGACTTCGGCGGCGAGGTCGAGCGCGGTCTGTCGATGGTGGACGGTGTCGTCCTCCTCGTCGACGCCTCCGAGGGCCCGCTCCCGCAGACCCGCTTCGTGCTGCGCAAGGCGCTCCAGCAGCGGCTGCCCGTCATCCTCTGCATCAACAAGACGGACCGCCCCGACTCCCGTATCGACGAGGTCGTCAACGAGACCTACGACCTCTTCCTCGACCTGGACGCGGACGAGGAGCAGATCGAGTTCCCGATCGTCTACGCCTGCGGCCGTGACGGCATCGCCTCGCTGACCAAGCCGGAGAACGGCACGGTCCCGGCGGACTCCACCAGCCTGGAGCCGTTCTTCTCCACGATCCTCCAGCACATCCCGGCCCCGACGTACGACGAGGAGGCCCCGCTCCAGGCGCACGTCACCAACCTGGACGCCGACAACTTCCTCGGCCGTATCGCGCTGCTCCGCGTCGAGCAGGGCGAGCTGCGCAAGGGGCAGACGGTCGCGTGGATCAAGCGGGACGGCTCGATCAGCAACGTCCGGATCTCCGAGCTGATGATGACCGAGGCGCTGACCCGCAAGCCCGCCGAGAAGGCCGGCCCGGGTGACATCTGTGCCGTCGCCGGTATCCCCGACATCATGATCGGCGAGACCCTCGCGGACACCGAGAACCCGATCCCGCTGCCGCTGATCACCGTCGACGAGCCCGCGATCTCGATGACCATCGGCACCAACACCTCCCCGCTGGTGGGCCGCGGCGGCACCGGCAAGGGCGCCGACGCCAAGTCGGCCGTCAAGGACCGCAAGGTGACCGCCCGTCAGGTCAAGGACCGCCTCGACCGAGAGCTGATCGGCAACGTCTCGCTGCGCGTGCTGGACACCGACCGTCCGGACGCCTGGGAGGTCCAGGGCCGTGGTGAGCTGGCGCTCGCCATCCTGGTCGAGACCATGCGCCGGGAAGGCTTCGAGCTGACCATCGGCAAGCCCCAGGTCGTCACCAAGGACGTCGACGGCAAGGTGTACGAGCCCGTCGAGCGCATGACGATCGACGTGCCCGAGGAGCACATGGGCGCGGTCACGCAGCTCATGGGTGTCCGCAAGGGCCGTATGGACAACATGTCGAACCACGGCTCCGGCTGGGTGCGCATGGAGTTCGTGGTGCCGTCCCGCGGTCTCATCGGCTTCCGGACCGAGTTCCTGACGCAGACCCGCGGCACCGGTATCGGGCACTCCATCCACGAGGGCTTCGAGCCCTGGTTCGGCACCCTTCAGACCCGCAACAACGGCTCCCTGGTCGCCGACCGCTCCGGCGCCGTCACCGCCTTCGCGATGACGAACCTCCAGGAGCGCGGTGTGCTGTTCGTGGAGCCCGGCACCGAGGTGTACGAGGGCATGATCGTCGGCGAGAACTCCCGCTCCGACGACATGGACGTCAACATCACCAAGGAGAAGAAGCTCACCAACATGCGGTCGT
This sequence comes from Streptomyces sp. NPDC057253, assembly GCF_042669125.1. Taxonomy (NCBI): domain Bacteria; kingdom Bacillati; phylum Actinomycetota; class Actinomycetes; order Kitasatosporales; family Streptomycetaceae; genus Streptomyces; species Streptomyces sp. NPDC057253. Next base: position 28,837 of record NZ_JBHUXV010000062.1, read on the forward strand.
CCACGGCCGACGTGTCCGAGTCGATCGTCCCGCCGCGCAAGCTCTCCCTGGAGCAGTCCCTGGAGTTCTGCCGCGACGACGAGTGCGTCGAGGTGACCCCGGAGGCGGTCCGCATCCGCAAGGTCAACCTGGACGCCCGCGAGCGCGCCCGCGCCGCGAGCCGCGCCAAGCACGGCTGATTCGAACGCCGACGAGCCCGGTTCTCCCTCGTGACGGGGGACCGGGCCTTCGGCATGCCGGTCCACCTGGCCTGGGCGAGCGGGTAAGAAGCCTGTCCGTGACCTATGCGATACCGTCCGGTAATCGGTAATCCGCCCATCGTGTTTCGGACATGTGAACAGAAATCCGTTGCGCTATGTCCGTTTTGACGGTCTGTCGGCTCACGTGTCAAGCGCGCCCAGGTGTCAATCTTTGCAATTTTTCCTCAAAATATGGGCGGTAGGGAGATCCCTATGTCTTCCGCCCTTGACGCGCGTTGAACACTTTGGCGAAAGTTCCCCCAAACCACAGAACCTGCCGGTATCTGTGCTGCGCACAACTCTCCAACCCCCCGGGGGAAGTACACACATGACCAGTCCAGTCGCCTTGGACCCCGAGCTCGAGTCGAACGCCGAGCCTGTCAAGGCCGAGCAGAAGCTCGAGGGTCGTTCTCCCGGCCAGTTGATGTGGCAGCGCTTCAAGCGTGACCGTACCGGTGTCATCTGCGCCGTGGTAGTGATTTTGTACTTCGTGATCGCGCTGGCCGCGCCGCTGCTGACCAAGCTCAGCGGCACCGACCCGTACACGCTGTACGGACAGGACCCGACCTACGCCGACAAGCCCGTGCTGGACCAGTTCGGACTGCCCCTCGGCTACTTCGGCGGCGTCTCGGGCGACCACTGGTTCGGTGTGGAGCCGCAGTACGGCCGCGACCTGTTCGCCATGCTCATGTACGGCATGCGGACATCGCTGTTCATGGCCCTCGGCGTGACGGTCCTTCTGATGGCGACCGGCGTCATCATCGGTCTCATCGGCGGGTACTTCGGTGGTCGTACGGACTACTGGATCGGCCGGGTCACCGACTTCTTCCTGTCCTTCCCGCAGCAGCTGTTCTTCATCGCCTTCATGCCCGTGGTCACCGCGTTCTTCGTCGACCCGCGGGAGGAGACCCCCACGTACTTCCGCGCACTGGCGATGCTGATCGTGCTGTGGCTGCTGGGCTGGATGGGTATGGCGCGCCTGGTCCGCTCGACCGTGCTGTCCCTGCGTGAGCGGGAGTTCGTCGAGGCCGCCAAGGTCTCCGGTGCCTCCCCCTGGCGGATCGTCCGCAAGGAGATCCTGCCGAACGTGGTGACGCCGATCCTGGTGCAGTTCACGTTCTCGCTGCCCAGCACCATCCTCACCATCGCCTTCCTCTCGTTCGCCGGTGTCGGGTTCGTCGAGCCGACTCCGGACTGGGGACGACTGTTCGCCGCCGCTGCCGACTACACCGAGCAGGACCCGGCGTTCCTCTTCTTCCCCGGCCTGGCGCTGGTGATCTTCGTTCTGGCCTTCAATCTCCTCGGAGACTCGGTCCGGGACGCTTTCGACCCCAAGTCCGGGCGGTAACTCGTCCATTGGTGGGGGGTGACTGCCGCCCCCGCGTCGGCCTACCAGCCGCGTCAGGCAGTACTCATGGATAACAACCGACAGGTAGGTAATCGCCTCATGAAGCCCATCAGCTCGCGCAGAGCGCGTGCAATCGTCGTCGCCCTCGCGGCCGGTTCTCTGGCTCTCACGGCCTGCTCCAAGAACGAGGGCGGCGACTCCGGCGCCGACTCGAAGAAGGACCAGAAGGAGGCCTCCGTCCAGTCGAAGGCGGTCACCTACGCCGACGCCGCGGGCTCGACGGGACCTGCCGAGGCAGTCCCGGGCGCCAAGACCGGTGGCACGATCAACGTGTACCAGGAGGCGGGCCTCTCGCACCTGGACCCGGGCCAGATCTACGTCTCCGACGCCGGCCAGGTCGCCAACCTGCTCTTCCGTCGCCTGACCCAGTTCAAGGAGGACGGCAAGGGCGGCGTCTCGGTCGTCGGTGACCTCGCCACCGACTCCGGCAAGTCCTCGGACGGCGGCAAGACCTGGACCTTCACGCTGAAGGACGGCGTCAAGGACCAGAACGGCAACGCGATCACGTCCGCCGACATCCGCCACACCGTCGAGCGCCAGTACGCGAAGTTCATCTTCGACGGCCCGACCTACCTGCAGACCTGGCTGAGCGGCGCGGACTACCGCAAGGCCCTGCCGAACGGCGGCTTCGACGGCAAGCACCTGCCGGACAGCGTGCTGGCCACCCCGGACGCGAAGACGGTCGTCTTCCACTTCGACACCGCGCGCCCGGACCTGCCGCAGACCCTGGCCATGGCCGGCTACGCGGTCGTCCCGGAGAAGACCGACACCAAGGAGAAGTACGACAAGGCCCCGGTCGCCACGGGCCCGTACAAGATCGCCTCCAACAAGGTCGGCAAGGAACTCGTTCTCACGAAGAACACCAACTGGGACCCGAAGACCGACTCCGTGCGCCACCAGTACGCGGACAGCTTCGACCTCCAGTTCGGCATCACCGAGTCGACCCAGACCAAGCGTCTGATCGCCGACCAGGGCGCCGACAAGAACGCCATCCAGCTCACCGGCGGCGTCGAGTCCACCCAGATCCAGGACGTCATCGGCAACGCTGCGGTCAGCAAGCGCACGGTCAAGGGCTACCAGCCCTACGTCATGCAGCTGACCTTCAACCTGACCCGCGTCAAGGACCTCAAGGTTCGCCAGGCCATCACCTACGCGGTCAACTCCAAGTCGCTCATCGCCGGTGAGGGCGGTGCCTACGGCGGCGACGTGGCGCCGAACTACTTCGCCCCGACCCTGCCCGGCTACGAGGCGACCTACGACCCGTACGGCCGTCTGAAGACCCCGCAGGGCAACATCGCGAAGGCCAAGGAGATCCTCAAGGACGTCCCGGCCGCCGAGAAGAAGGTCGTCTTCGCCTACTCCAACAGCGAGGCCGGTCAGAAGCGCAAGGTCGCCATCGAGGACGCGCTGACCAAGGTCGGCTTCGACGTGGTGGCCAAGGAGGTCGACTCCGCGAGCTACTACGAGCAGATCGGCAAGCTCAACAACCCGTACGACCTGTACATCACGGGTTGGGGCCAGGACTGGCCGTCCGCGGGCACGGTGATCACGCCCATCTACGACGGCAGCCAGGTCGCCGACGGTTCCTCGAACTACTCGCACGTCAAGGACCCGAAGGTCGACGCCCTCATCAAGAAGGCGCTGTCCGAGGACCCGACCGCGGCTGCCGCGACCTGGAAGGAAGCCCAGCACTACCTGCTGGAGAAGGTCATCCCGGCCGCCCCGCTCTGGTACACCAAGCAGTTCCAGCTCTCCGGCTCGAACATCGGTGGTGCCCGCTACGGCTCGGTGTCCAGCCTCATCGACATCAACCGTCTGTTCGTGAAGTCGTAACTCTCTACGGCTGATCGCGGGGGTGCGCACCAGGCGGAGCGCACCCCCGCACCTCCGTACCCCTCCCACCGTCTCCGCAGAGAGCAGCCCTCCCGCCATGTTTCAGTTCATCATCCGGCGCACAGTCGGTGCCCTCGTCACCCTGATCCTCATCGGCGCCGCCACGTTCTTCCTGTTCGTCGCCGCGCCCTCCGACTACGCCTCCCTGGCCTGTGGCAAGGACTGCTCGCCCGCGAGACTCGAGGACATCCGTCAGGCGCTCGGCCTCAACCTGCCGATCCACCAGCAGTTCTGGGACTTCATGTCCGGCATCGTGATGGGCCGTGACTTCCCGACCGGACACTGCAGCGCCCCGTGCCTCGGCCAGTCGTTCTACTCGGGCGACATGGTCTGGTCCACGATCATGGACCGCTTCCCGACGACCCTCACGCTCACCGCGGGCGGTGCGGTCGTCTTCGTCATCGTCGGTGTCGGCGCCGGCATGATCGCCGCCTACAGGCGCGGCACCATGGTGGACAAGGTCGCCACCGGTGTGTCCATGGTGCTCAGTTCGTTCCAGATCTACGTGCTCGGTCCGATCGTCCTGCTGATCTTCGTCTACAGCACGGGCTGGATGGACAACCCGGCGTACCACCCCATCACCGAGAACCCGTGGAAGTGGTTCACCGGTCTGCTGCTGCCGGTGCTGGTCATGGCCACCATCTTCACCGCGCAGTACACGCGTATGGCGCGCTCCTCGATGATCGAGCAGCTCGCGGAGGAGCACGTCCGCACCGCACGCGCCAAGGGCATGTCGAACAGGTACGTGTTCTTCCGCTACGCCTGGCGCGGTTCGATGATCCCGATCGTCACCGTCCTCGGCATCGACATCAGCGCGATGCTCGGCGGTGCCGTGGTCACCGAGCTGACCTTCTCGCTCCAGGGAATCGGCCGTCTCGCCGTGGACGGCGCGGTCCACAAGGACCTGCCGCTCACCATGGGTGTCATGCTGTTCGGTGCCTTCTTCATCCTGATCGTCAACATCCTCACCGACATCGCGTACGCCTACATCGACCCGCGCGTCCGGCTCTCCTAGGAAGAACGAACCACCGTGACCACACTGACCAAGACCGAGGACGCGCCGGCCCCGACCGGTCCGGAGAGCTTCCTCTCGGTGCGTGATCTGAAGGTGCAGTTCTCCACCGAGGACGGCATCGTCAAGGCGGTCGACGGCCTCTCCTTCGACGTCGAGCGCGGCAAGACCCTGGGCATCGTCGGCGAGTCCGGCTCCGGAAAGTCCGTCACCAACCTGACGATCCTGGGCCTGCACAACCCCCGCACCAGCACCGTCGACGGCGAGATCGTCCTTGACGGCAAGGAACTCGTCACCGCCACCGAGAAGGAGCTGGAGCAGCTCCGCGGCAACAAGATGGCGATGATCTTCCAGGACCCGCTGACCGCGCTGTCGCCGTTCTACACGGTGGGCCGCCAGCTGTCCGAGCCCTTCATGAAGCACCGCGGCGCCTCCAAGAAGGACGCCAAGGACCGTGCGATCCAGATGCTGGAGAAGGTCGGGATCCCGCAGCCCAAGGCGCGCTTCAACGACTACCCGCACCAGTTCTCCGGCGGTATGCGCCAGCGCGCGATGATCGCCATGGCGCTGATGTGCGACCCCGAGCTGCTGATCGCCGACGAGCCGACCACCGCACTGGACGTCACCGTGCAGGCCCAGATCCTGGACCTGCTCAAGGACCTCCAGCAGGAGTTCGGCTCCGCGATCATCTTCATCACGCACGACCTCGGCGTCATCTCCAACATGGCCGACGACCTGCTGGTGATGTACGCGGGCCGGGCCGTGGAGCGCGGCTCCGTCCGGGAGGTCCTGGGCGCGCCCAAGCACCCTTACACCTGGGGTCTGCTGAGCTCCATGCCCCGCCTCGACGGCGACATCAACGAGGCGCTGGAGCCGATCCCCGGCTCGCCGCCCTCGCTGCTCAACCCGCCCTCCGGCTGCCCGTTCCACCCGCGGTGCGCCTTCAAGGACGAGGTGCCGGGCACGCTGTGCACCGACTCCCGTCCGCCGCTGGGCGAGGGGCGCGCCTCCGCGTGCCACCTGACGGCCGAGCAGAAGCAGTCCATCTTCATCGACAAGATCCAGCCCCGGCTGCGCTAGGGAGATCCGAGACATGAGCGACAACCTCACCCTCCCCGCCCAGCAGGGTTCGACCGGCACCTCGACCGAGGAACTCCTCAAGGTCGAGGGCCTGACGAAGCACTTCCCGATCTACGGCGGCTTCCCGATCAAACGCAAAGTCGGCGCCGTCCAGGCGGTCGACGGGGTCGACCTGACGGTCGGCGTCGGCGAGAGCGTCGGCCTGGTCGGCGAGTCCGGCTGCGGCAAGTCGACGACGGGCCGGCTGATCACGCGGCTCCTGGAGCCCACGGCCGGCAAGATCACGTACTCCGGTCAGGAGATCACGCACGCCTCGCGCCGCGAGCTGGCGCCGGTGCGGTCCGAGATCCAGATGATCTTCCAGGACCCGTACTCCTCGCTGAACCCGCGTCAGACCGTCGGCACGATCATCAAGTCGCCGATGGAGGTCAACGGGATCGAGCCGGAGGGAGGCCGGGAGAACAAGGTCCGCGAGCTCCTGGAGCTGGTCGGCCTCAACCCCGAGCACTACAACCGCTTCCCGCACGAGTTCTCCGGCGGTCAGCGCCAGCGCATCGGGGTGGCCCGCGCGCTGGCCCTCCAGCCGAAGCTGATCGTGGCGGACGAGCCGGTCTCCGCGCTGGACGTGTCGATCCAGGCGCAGGTCGTGAACCTGCTGAAGAAGGTCCAGGACGAGCTGGGCATCGCGTTCCTGTTCATCGCCCACGACCTCGCTGTCGTACGGCACTTCTCGCAGCGTGTCGCGGTCATGTACCTCGGCAAGGTGGTCGAGGTCGGGGACCGGGACTCGATCTACAACCGGCCCCGGCATCCGTACACGCACGCGCTGCTGTCCGCGGTGCCCGAGGTCGACATCGACGGCACGGGGCCGAACCGGGAGCGGATCCGGCTCTCCGGTGACGTCCCCTCGCCGATCCTGCCGCCGTCCGGCTGCCGCTTCCGCACCCGGTGCTGGAAGGCGCAGGACAAGTGCGCCACGGACGAGCCGCCGCTGGTCCAGATCTCCGGCAACAAGGCCGGCCACCTCACGGCCTGCCACTTCCCGGAGGACCCGACCACCGAGGCCCGCGACGAGGACGTCATCCTGGACCCGGCCCTGAAGGCACTGGAGGACGCGGTGGAGTCTCCGACGTCCGACGAGGCGCCGGCCAAGGACTGACACCCCCTGGCACCACCCCGGCCGGGCACGAAGCCACCAGCTCCGTGCCCGGCCTTGGTGTTTCCCGGGGGCGGTGGGGTGCGGCCGGCGCCGGGTCATGTCGTACGACGTCCACCGCCTGCGCGACCCGTGCCGGTGACCTTCAGCTGGCCGTCCACCCGGGACCTGCCTGAGCCGACGTGAACGCCGCGGCGGTCGCCCGGGCTTGGTGGCAAGGGCCGCTCATGCTCGGTGGCCAGGGGCCACCTGGGCACCCGTGGTGACGGCCGCTTGGGTCCGGCGGTGAGGTCCCCCGCGGTCCCGCGTGCCTCGAACCCGCCCCTCCCGGAGTCGCCGACCCCCGGCGCACCGGTGCCCACGTCACCCCCTCCGCCCCCAAAGGCCTACCCAGGCGTGCGAAATGCCCCTCTTGATCAGATATTGGCCGGTAACGGATCAGTCTTGAGGAGGCACTCCATGCGTGGAGGCACGCACGCCAGATGGGCCGCATGCGCGGCGGCGGTAGCGCTCGCGGCGACGGGCTGCGGGGGCGGGGACAGCGGCGGCGGCAGCGGCAGCAGTGACGGCGGCGCCGTGCTCAGCTCCTCCTGGGGTGACCCGCAGAACCCGCTGGAGCCCGCCAACACCAACGAGGTGCAGGGCGGCAAGGTCCTCGACATGATCTTCCGCAGCCTCAAGAAGTACAACCCGGAGACCGGCAAGGCCGAGGACATGCTCGCCGAGAAGATCGACACGAGCGACTCGCAGAACTTCACGATCACCGTCAAGGACGGCTGGACCTTCAGCAACGGCGAGAAGGTCACCGCCAAGTCCTTCGTCGACGCCTGGAACTACGGCGCCTCCCTCAAGAACAACCAGAAGAACGCCTACTTCTTCGGCTACATCGACGGCTACGACAAGACCCACCCCGAGGACGGCAGCAAGCAGACCGCCGACACCCTCTCCGGCCTGAAGGTCACCGGCACCAACACCTTCACCGTCAGGCTCAACCAGAAGTTCTCGACCTTCCCCGACACCCTCGGCTACCCCGCCTACGCCCCGCTCCCGCAAGCCTTCTTCACCGACCACGCGGCCTGGGTCAGCAAGCCCGTCGGCAACGGCCCGTACACCATCGAGTCGTACACCAAGGGCTCCCAGATGTCCCTGAAGAAGTGGGACGGCTACAACGGCCCCGACAAGGCCCAGAACGGCGGCGTGACCCTCAAGGTCTACACCGACAACAACACCGCCTACACCGACCTCATGGCCGGCAACCTCGACCTGGTCGACGACGTCCCCGCCGCCCAGCTCAAGAACGTCAAGAACGACCTCGGCGACCGCTACCTCAACACCCCGGCCGGCATCATCCAGACCCTCGCCTTCCCGTTCTACGACAAGGACTGGAACAAGGCCGGCATGGAGAAGGTCCGCACCGGTCTGTCCCGGGCCATCAACCGCGACCAGATCACCGAGACCATCTTCCAGAAGACCCGCACCCCCGCCACCGACTGGACCTCCCCGGTCCTCGGCAAGGAGGGCGGCTTCCAGGACGGCCTGTGCGGCGACGCCTGCGACTACGACCCCGCCGCGGCCAAGAAGCTCATCCAGGAGGGCGGCGGCCTCCCCGGCGGCTCGATCAAGATCACGTACAACGCGGACACCGGCTCCCACAAGCAGTGGGTCGACGCCGTCTGCAACTCCATCAACAACGCGCTCGACAACGACAAGGCCTGCGTCGGCAACCCGGTCGGCACCTTCGCCGACTTCCGCAGCCAGATCACCGCGAAGAAGATGAGCGGCCCCTTCCGGGCGGGCTGGCAGATGGACTACCCGCTCATCCAGAACTTCCTCCAGCCGCTCTACTACACCAACGCCTCCTCCAACGACGGCAAGTGGTCCAACAAGGACTTCGACAAGCTCGTCAACGAGGCCAACGCCGAGACCGACACCACCAAGGCCGTCGAGAAGTTCCAGGACGCCGAGAAGGTCGTACGGGACAACATGGCCGCCATCCCGCTCTGGTACCAGAACGGCAGCGCCGGCTACTCCGAGCGGCTCTCCAACGTGAAGCTCAACCCGTTCAGCGTCCCCGTCTACAACGAGATCAAGGTCGGCTGAGCCCGCCATGGGACGGTACGTCGTCCGGCGTCTGCTCCAGATGATCCCGGTGTTCATCGGGTCGACCCTGCTGATCTTCCTCATGGTGAACGTGATGGGCGACCCCATCGCGGGACTGTGCGGCGACAAGCAGTGCGACGCGGCGACGGCCGCCCAGCTCAAGAAGGAGTTCGGCCTCGACAAGCCGGTCTGGCAGCAATACCTGACCTACATGGGCAACGTCTTCACCGGCGACTTCGGCACCGCGTTCAACGGCCAGAAGGTCACCGAGCTCATGGCTACGGCGTTCCCCGTCACCATCCGGCTGACGATCGTCGCGATCCTCTTCGAGATCGTCATCGGCATCACCCTCGGCGTGATCACCGGCCTCAAGCGCGGGCGGCCGGTCGACACCTCGGTCCTCCTGCTCACCCTCGTCGTGATCTCCATCCCCACCTTCGTCACCGGCCTGCTGCTCCAGCTGCTGCTCGGCGTCGAATGGGGCTGGATCAAACCGTCGGTGTCCACCGACGCCACCTTCGGCGAGCTGATCGTGCCCGGCCTCGTCCTCGCGTCCGTGTCGCTGGCGTACGTGACCCGTCTGACCCGCACCTCCATCGCCGAGAACAGGCGCTCCGACTACGTTCGCACGGCGGTGGCGAAGGGCCTGCCCAGGCAGCGCGTCGTCGTACGGCACCTGCTGCGCAACTCGCTCATCCCCGTGGTCACCTTCATCGGCACCGACATCGGTGCCCTGATGGGCGGCGCGATCGTCACCGAGCGCATCTTCAACATCCACGGCGTCGGCTACCAGCTCTACCAGGGCATCCTGCGCCAGAACACCCAGACCGTGGTCGGCTTCGTGACGGTCCTCGTCCTGGTGTTCCTGGTGGCCAACCTGCTCGTCGACCTGCTGTACGCCGTCCTCGACCCCAGGATCCGCTATGCCTGAGCCCCAGCAGCCAGAGGGAGCGATCGCCGGTACCGGCATGGGCGGCGCGATGGACCTCGCGGTGAGCGAGGCGACCACGCTGGAGGGGGGCCGTCCGGACGGCTCGGGCCCTTCGGGCAAGCCCCGCTCCCTGTGGTCCGACGCCTGGCGCGACCTGCGCCGCAACCCCGTCTTCATCATCTCCGGCCTGGTGATCCTCTTCCTGGTCGTCATCTCCCTGTGGCCGTCGCTGATCGCCTCGGGCAACCCCCTCAAGTGCGACCTCTCCAAGGCCCAGGAGGGCTCCCAGCCGGGCCATCCCTTCGGCTACGACGGCCAGGGCTGCGACGTCTACACGCGCACGGTGTACGGGGCCCGTACGTCGGTCACGGTCGGCGTCTGCGCCACGCTGGGGGTGGCCGTGCTCGGCTCGATTCTCGGCGGCCTCGCGGGCTTCTTCGGGGGCTTCTGGGACTCGATCCTGTCCCGCCTCACCGACATCTTCTTCGCGATCCCGGTGGTCCTCGGCGGTCTGGTCCTGCTGTCCGTGGTCACCAGCAGCACGGTGTGGCCGGTGATCGGCTTCATGGTGCTGCTGGGCTGGCCGCAGATCTCCCGCATCGCCCGCGGCTCGGTCATCACCGCCAAGCAGAACGACTACGTCCAGGCGGCCAGAGCGCTGGGCGCCTCCAACTCCCGGCTCCTGCTGCGGCACATCACCCCGAACGCGGTGGCCCCGGTGATCGTCGTCGCGACCATCGCGCTGGGCACGTACATCTCGCTGGAGGCCACGCTCTCCTACCTGGGCGTGGGCCTCAAGCCCCCCACGGTCAGCTGGGGCATCGACATCTCCGCCGCCTCCGCCTACATCCGCAACGCCCCGCACATGCTCCTGTGGCCGGCGGGCGCCCTCGCGATCACCGTCCTCGCCTTCATCATGCTCGGCGACGCGGTCCGCGACGCCCTCGACCCGAAGCTGAGGTGAGGGGGCGTGGTGAGGGGAGCGGGGGAGAGGTCGTACCGCACCGCATCTCTCCCGCTCCACCGTCCGTTCCTCCACCCCGCGGGGTCGTGCCGCACCCCCGCCGAAGCCGAGGTGAGTCACCGTGCTGCTCGAAGTGCGTGATCTGCATGTGGAGTTCAGGACCAGGGACGGGGTTGCCAAGGCCGTCAACGGGGTCGACTACGCCGTGGACGCCGGGGAGACCCTCGCGGTGCTGGGGGAGTCCGGGTCGGGGAAGTCGGTGACCGCGCAGGCCATCATGGGGATCCTCGACATGCCACCCGGAAAGGTCACCGGGGGCGAGATCGTCTTCCAGGGCAAGGACCTGCTCACGCTCAAGGAGGACGAGCGGCGCAGGATCCGGGGCGCCGAGATGGCGATGATCTTCCAGGACGCCCTGTCCTCCCTGAACCCCGTGCTCTCCGTCGGCGACCAGCTCGGCGAGATGTTCGTCGTGCACCGGGGCATGTCGAAGAAGGACGCCCGGGCGAAGGCCGTCGAGCTGATGGACCACGTGCGGATCCCCGCGGCCAAGGAGCGCGTCAAGGACTACCCCCACCAGTTCTCCGGCGGCATGCGCCAGCGCATCATGATCGCGATGGCCCTCGCCCTGGAGCCCGCCCTGATCATCGCCGACGAACCGACCACCGCCCTCGACGTCACCGTCCAGGCCCAGGTGATGGACCTGCTCGCCGAGCTCCAGCGCGAGTACAACATGGGCCTCATCCTCATCACCCACGACCTCGGCGTCGTCGCGGACGTCGCCGACCGGATTGCCGTCATGTACGCGGGCCGGATCGTCGAGCAGGCGCCCGTCCACGACATCTACAAGGCGCCCGCCCACCCCTACACGCGCGGACTCCTGGACTCCATCCCCCGTCTCGACCAGAAGGGCCAGGAGCTCTACGCGATCAAGGGCTTGCCGCCCAACTTGATGAACATCCCTCCGGGTTGCGCGTTCAACCCACGCTGCCCGATGGCCCGGGACGTGTGCCGGACGGATGTACCGCCCCTGTACGAAGTGGACGGTATTGACGGAGTCGACGGCATGGACGGCAGACGGACGAGTGCCTGCCACTTCTGGACGGAGTGCCTCCATGGTTGAGCCGATCCTGGAAGTGGGTGGACTGGTCAAGCACTACCCGTTGACCCAGGGCATCCTGTTCAAGAGACAGATCGGTGCCGTCAAGGCGGTCGATGGTGTGGACTTCACGCTCAACAGGGGCGAGACCCTAGGCATCGTCGGGGAGTCCGGCTGCGGCAAGTCGACCGTCGCCAAGATGCTGGTCAATCTTGAGCGGCCAACGCAAGGGTTGATCAAGTACAAGGGCGAGGACATCACCAAGCTGTCCGGCAAGGCCCTCAAGTCGGTCCGCCGCAATATCCAGATGGTCTTCCAGGACCCCTACACCTCGCTCAACCCCCGTATGACGGTCGGCGACATCATCGGGGAGCCGTACGACATCCACCCCGAGGTGGCCCCCAAGGGCGACCGCCGCAGGAAGGTCCAGGACCTGCTGGACGTCGTCGGCCTCAACCCCGAGTACATCAACCGCTATCCGCACCAGTTCTCCGGCGGCCAGCGCCAACGCATCGGCATCGCACGCGGGTTGGCCCTGCGCCCGGAGGTCATCGTCGCCGACGAACCGGTCTCCGCCCTCGACGTCTCCGTCCAGGCCCAGGTCGTCAACCTCCTCGACCGGCTCCAGAGCGACTTCGAGCTGTCGTACCTCTTCATCGCGCACGACCTGTCGATCGTTCGGCACATCTCGGACCGGGTCGGGGTGATGTACCTCGGGCGGATCGTGGAGATCGGCAGGGACGCCGAGATCTACGACCATCCCACGCACCCTTACACACAGGCGCTGTTGTCCGCCGTGCCGGTGCCCGATCCCGAGGCCCGGGAACACCGGGAGCGGATCATCCTGGCGGGCGATGTCCCGTCCCCGACGAACATCCCCTCCGGGTGCCGCTTCCGCACCCGTTGCTGGAAGGCCCAGGAGCGCTGCGCCCTGGAGGTGCCGGCGCTGGCGGTCCCCGCGGAGTTCCGGCACACGAGCGGTCCGGCCGCCCATGACTCGGCCTGCCACTTCGCGGAAGAGAAGCAAGTCGTACCGGCCGAGGAAGCGGAGTAACACGGCGGCAACTTGGCTGACCCGGTTCCGATATACGGACGCGTCAGTCTCTAGAGCGTACGGCCGTGCGGGTGCCGTAAACGGGCCGGAGCGCGCCATGTCGCTCCGGCCCGTTGCCGTGCCTAGGCCAGACCCAACGACCGCTTCAGGAACTCCAGCTGAAGCAGCAGCAGGTTCTCGGCGACTGCCTCCTGTGGGGTCATGTGGGTCACCCCGGACAGGGGCAGTACCTCGTGCGGGCGGCCGGCGGCCAGGAGGGCCGAGGACAGGCGCAGGGAGTGGGCGACGACGACGTTGTCGTCCGCGAGTCCGTGGATGATCATCATCGGGCGGTGTGGCTCGGCCGCGTCGACCAGACCCTCGTCGTCGACCAGGGAGTTGCGCCGGTAAACCTCCGGCTGCTCGTCCGGGAGGCCGAGGTAGCGCTCCTGGTAGTGGGTGTCGTACAGGCGCAGGTCGGTGACCGGGGCGCCGACCACGGCCGCGTGGAAGACGTCCGGGCGCCGCAGTGCCGCGAGGGCCGCCAGATAGCCGCCGAAGGACCAGCCCCGGATCGCCACCCGGTCCAGGTCCAGCGGGAACTCCCCGGCGAGCGCCTGGAGCGCGTCGACCTGGTCCTGGAGGACCACCGCCGCGAGGTCGTCCCGGACCGCCTTCTCCCAGGCGGGGGAGCGGCCCGGGGTGCCCCGGCCGTCGGCCACCACGACCGCGAAACCCTGGTCGGCGAACCACTGCGAGGTGAGGTACGCGTTGCGCGCGGAGACCACCCGCTGACCGTGCGGACCCCCGTACGGGTCCAGCAAAACCGGAAGGGGGCTGTCACCGGCGTAGTCCTGCGGCATAAGCACGGCGCACGGGATCTTTCGTGCGCCCCCCTCGGTGAGCGTCACGCGCGGGGTCAAACCGGGATCTTCTGCGTACGACGTGACAGTCGCCGTCTCCTTGCCGTCGCGAAGGACCCGCGCGCGGGCGCCCGGCCGGTCGAGCGTCGCCGACACCAGCACGGTCACGCCCCCGGCGCGCACCGCCGAATGCACGCCGGGCTCCTGCGACACGCGCTCCACTCCGAGCTCGTTCACCCGATAGACGTGCACCTCGCCGGTCTCCGGTGACTCGGCGGCCGTACCGGCCGACGCCGAGACCAGCACGTCGTCCGCGGTGACGTCCAGCACCGCGCGGACGTGCAACTGCGGCCCGGTCAGCGGGCGTTCGCCGACCGCGAGGACCCGTGCGCCGCCCTCGTCGGCGATCCGCACCAGCTGCCCCGAAGGGCTCCAGCAGGGCACTCCAGGGAAAAGATCAAGCCAAATCGGATCTTCGTCCGCGTGCACCAACCGGGTCGCACCGGACTCCGGGTCCACCGCGAGATACAGCTGACTGCGCTGGTCGCGCGCCTGGACGAGCAGCAGCGGGGCACCCGCCGCTGACCAGTGCACATGGGCCAGATACGGATACCGCTTCCGGTCCCAGGAGACCTCCGTGCGGGTCCCGTCCAGGGCGATCACGAACAGCCGTACGTCCGCGTTGGGGGTGCCCGCCGCCGGGTACGGGACGTGTTGTGGATCACGCTCGGGGTGGGCCGGATCGGAGATCCACCAGCGCCGCACCGGCGTGTCGTCCACCCGCGCGACCAGCAGCCGGTCCGACTCCGGGGACCACCAGAAGCCCCGCGTGCGGCCCATCTCCTCGGCCGCGACGAACTCCGCCAGACCGTAGGTGACTTGATCCGACTCCGGACCGGCGAGCACCCGGTCCTGCTCGCCCTCGGCGCCCACCACCCGCAGGGCGCCACGGGTGACGTACGCGATGTGCCGTCCGTCCGGCGCCGGACGGGGGTCGATCACCGGTCCGGGCACGGGCAGTTCACGAGCCGTTCCGGCCCGCAGCTCCGCCGTGAAAAGCCGCCCTGACAAGGCGAAAGAGGCCAACTCGACGGCCGCGTCGGTGGCGTGGCCGACGATGCCCGCCCCGCCCTCGCGGCTGCGCTCGCGGCGCGCCCGCTCCTCGGGCGACAGGCGCTCCTCGGCGCCGCCCAGGAGGGCGCGCGGGTCGGCGGCCACGCGCTCCCCGCCGTCCGCGGTGTCGAGCACCCACAGTGAATTGGCCTTGTCGGTACCGGAGTTCGAGCGCAGGAACACGACACGCGACCCGTCGGGCGCCACGGTGAACGCGCGCGGCGCGCCGAGCGTGAAGCGCTGGGTACGGGCGTGCCGGCGGGGAAAGGAGTCAGGCTCGGTCGTCATGCCCCGACCATATTGGCCATGCGCCCCCTTGTGCGGCCGTGCGCCGACCGATGCGCAGGCACGGATAGTTATGATCACTACCGCATAGTGGGTATGAATCCGCTGGCTGCTGTATGGATTTATCTGCCCCCATAGTTCCGTTCCCGTCCGACCCCCCACGTCCCTGGGTTCTTTGGAGGTGAGCCGCCGTGGCACTCTCGATTTCGGCGGTGGTGCTGCTGGCGATCATCGTCTTCCTGCTGATCAAGAAGTCGGGTCTGAAGGGCGGGCACGCGGTCGTGTGCATCCTGCTCGGCTTCTATCTCGCGGCTTCCTCGATCGCCCCGACGATCAGCGAGCTGACGACGAACATCGCGGGCATGATCGGCAGTATCAAGTTCTGACCCGTCCACGACGACCCGGCTGCGCGGGACTGTCGGTGGCCCCTCGTAGGCTGGGGCCATGACGGAACAGCCCGCTCGGCGTCTTCTCCTGGTGCACGCGCACCCGGACGACGAGTCGATCAACAACGGCGCGACCATGGCCAGGTACGCGGCCGAGGGCGCCCGGGTGACCCTGGTCACCTGCACCCTCGGCGAGCTCGGCGAGGTCATCCCGCCCGGGCTGCGGCACCTGACCGGCGCCGCCCTCGGCGAGCACCGGTGGGGCGAGCTCACCGCGGCCCAGCGGGAGCTCGGCGTCACGGACTTCCGCCTGCTCGGGGGCGCCGGCCGCTACCAGGACTCCGGGATGATGGGCCTCCCGGACAACGACGACCCCGCCAGCTTCTGGCAGGCGGACGTCGACGAGGCCGCCGCCCTTCTGGTCGAGGTGATCCTGGAGGTCCGCCCCCAGGTCCTCGTCACCTACGACGACCATGGCGGGTACGGCCACCCCGACCACATCCAGGCCCACCGCGTCGCCATGCGCGCCGTCGAGCTCGCCGCCGACGCCGGATGGCAGATCGCCAAGGTCTACTGGAACCGCGTCCCGCGCGCGATCGGTGAGCGGGCCTTCGCCCAGCTCCACGCCGACCTGCCCGGCCTCCCCTTCACCAAGTCCGCCGTCCTGGACGACGTACCGGGTGTGGTGGACGACGAGCGGATCACCACGGAGATCGACGGCACCGCGTACGCCGCCGCCAAGAGCGCCGCGATGGCCGCGCACGCGACCCAGATCGAGGTGTCGGGGTCGTACTTCGCCCTCTCCAACGAACTCGCGCAACCTCTCTTCACCACCGAGTACTACGAATTGGTAAGAGGGGAACACGGCGGGACAAGGGAGAGCGACCTGTTCTCCGGGATCGAGGGCGCGTCATGAGCGACCGTACGTCGATGCTGGCCCAGCCGCTCCAGCGCCCGTCCGCCGGCCGGGCCGCCGCCTACCTCGGGCTCTTCGTGCTCGGCGCGCTCGTCGGGCTCGCCGGATCGCTGGTGCAGGGCGGCTGGTTCCCGGGCGGACTGCTGCTCGCGCTGCTCGGCGAGGCCGGACTGCTGCTCGGCGGGGCGCGCGCCGCCGACAGCCGGGCCGGGGCCGTGGCGCCCGCCGGCGGCTGGATGGTCGCCGTCATCTTCCTCACCGCCAGCCGTCCGGAAGGCGACTTCGTCTTCGCCGCGGGAAGCGGCTCCTATCTCTTCCTGCTCGGCGGTATGGCAGTTGCTGTGATCTGCGCCACCCTTGGGGTGGGGCGGCAACCGGGCGGCGACGCCGTCCGACTTGGCAAGTGACGTACCACTTCTCCGCATCGCGTGCGTGCGAGTCCCGTGTGGGTTTCCCCGGCGGTCGTGGGATACGGGCCAGAAGTGGCCAGTATGGTGGTGCGCGCCGCCGACGCCCGAAGCAGTGAGGTCGAAACGGGCGGCGGAGCCAACCAGGAGAACCTGCCTTGAGTCGTGAAACTGACAGTCCGTCCTCCGGGCCCAACGGGCGCGGCGGAGCCGCCTACCCCTCGGGTACGCCGCCGTACGGGACGCCCCAGGTGTCCGACGGCGGTCCGGACGCGGGCCGTTCGGGCGCGCAGCCGGAGGAGCGCAAGACCGAGACCACGCTGACGACCCGGATCCGGATCAACATCCCGGGGTCGCGGCCCATTCCGCCGGTCGTCGTGCGCCAGCCCGTCGGTGAGACGGACAGCTCCGCCGACAAGGGCGCGGACCCCGAGGCGTCGGCGCCGAGTTCCTCCTCGACCACGGGCACCTTCGAGCTGCCCGCCGAACCCGCCCCGCCCGCCGAGGAGAAGGCGAGCGACTGGTTCGCGCCCCGCAAGTCCGGTCCCGCGAAGGGCGCTCCGGGCGGCGGCGCGACCAACGGGGCCGGTCTGCCGGGTGGTTCGGGCGCGGGTGCGTCCGGTGCGCCGGGTGCGGCAGGTGCGCCCGCTGCGGCGCCGGGTTCCGGTGCGCCGGGTGGCGCGGGTGGTGCCGGTGCGTCCGGCCCCCGTCACGCCGGCTCGGGCGCGGCCGCGTCGGGCGGAGCGCGGCCCGGTGGCCGTCCCGGTGGCGTGGTCGGTTCCATGAGCGTGCCGAGCGGATCCCGCTCGGGCGGTACGAACGGCGCGGGGCTTCCCGGCGCGACCGGCGGCCCGGTGGCTCCCGGCCACGGCGGCGGCACCGGCTCCTTCGACGTCACCGAGGCCCTCAACGCCGGCCCGCTCGGCCCCGGCCAGCGTGGCCAGGAACCCCGCCGCGACGACCTCCCGTACTTTACGGAGAACGGCAACGGCGCCGCCGGGCCGAACGGTGAGAACGGCCAGGGCGGCTTCGGCGGCCAGGCCGGTCAGGACGCCCTGAACGGGCAAGGCGGCTTCGGCGGCCAGAGCGGTCCCGGCGGCCCGAACGGCCAGGGCGGCTTCGGCACCCAGGGCGGCTCCGGTGGCCCCGGCGGGCAGAACGGCGGGATCGACTACGGCGGCCAGGGCGGCCAAGGCGGCCAGATCGACTACGGCGGCGGCTTCGGCGGATCCCAGGGCCCCGCGGGCCCGACCGGCGGCCCGGTCACCGGTGACGGCCCGGTCGTGCCGCCCGCGGGACCGGACCCCTTCGCCAGGGCCGAGCCCTTCGGCGGCGAGTCCTTCACCGGTCCCGACGGCTTCGCCGCCCAGGCGGGCCAGGGCGGTCAGGGCGGCCCCGGCGGTCAGGGCGCGCCCAACGGTCAGCGCGGTCCCGGCGGCTCCCGCGGCCCCGCGGGCCCCGGCACCCCCAATGGCGTCGGCGGCCCCAACGGCGTCGGCGGCCCCGCCCCCCTCGGCGGCCGCCCCGGCCCGGGCGGCCCAGGCACTCCCGGCCGCCCCGGTGGCCCCGGCGGCACCCCCACGCTCGGCGGCACCCCCACGCTCGGCGGCGCCCCCGGCGCGGCCCTCGGCGCAGGCCCCGGCCTCGGCGCAGCCCCCGGCGCCGGTCTCGGCCCCGGTGGTGGTCTGAGCGACGACACCGCGATCCTCACCCCGCAGAAGCCGGCCCCCGAACCGGGCACCCCCGGCTACGGCGCCCCGGACAACGTCTCCGGGCACACCGTCACCAGCGGCATCCCGGTCGTGCCCCCGGGCACCCAGGGACCGGGCGCCGACGCGCGCACCGCCCCGAAGGCGCCCGACTCCGCCTCGCAGGGCACCTCGGCGGGCTCGTCGAAGAAGAAGAAAAAGAAGGGCCGCAGCAAGCTGGCCATGGTCGGCGGCACCGTTGTCCTCCTCGGCGTCGGCGCCTATGGAGCCGGCCTGCTGATGAACCGCTCCGACGTCCCCAAGGGCACCACCGTGCTCGGCGTCGACATCGGCGGCGGCACCCGCGACGACGCGGTCAAGAAGCTCGACGACGCCTTCGGCGGCCGGGTCGACGAGGCCCTGAAGCTGTCGGTCGGCGGCGACACCGTCTCCTTGAAGCCGGACCAGGCGGGTCTCCAGCTCGACGACCAGGCCACGGTCGCCGCGGCCGCGAAGAGCGACTACAACCCGATCTCCGTGATCGGCTCCCTGTTCGGCAACCACCGGGTCGTCGACCCGGTCATGCCGGTCGACGAGGAGAAGCTCCAGGCGGCCCTGGAGCAGGCCTCGGGCGGCGCCGGCTCGGCCACCGACGGCACCATCAAGTTCAAGAACGGCAAGGCCGTCGCCGTCTACGGCAAGGCCGGCAAGGGCATCGACGTCGCCAGGTCGACCACCGCGGTCGAGGAGGCGTACCGCACCCAGGTCGAGACCGGCACCGCCGGCGCGGTCACGCTCCCGACGACCACCAAGCAGCCGTCGGTCTCCAACGCCGAGGTCGACCGGATGATGAAGGAGTTCGCGGAGCCCGCGATGTCCGAGCGCGTCACGATCAAGACCGACGCGGCACACAGCATCGACTTCGGCTCGTTGTCCCTGCCGAAGATCCTCGGGTTCAAGGCGGTCGGCGGCAAGCTCGTGGAGACGTACAACCTCGAAGCGCTCAAGGAGGCGTACGGCACCACCTTCGACGGCGTGCAGATCAATGGCGCGAGCGGCAAGCGTGACGTCCTGCCGCAGGATGTCGCGTCCGCGCTCGGCAAGGCACTGCGCGGCAAGACGGCGGCGGACCGCATCGTCGTCATCGACACGAACCCCAGCTGACCACGCGTAACGCACCGGAGTGCCGCCCGACATGACATCTGTCATGCGGCACTCCGGACGGCCGGCACTGCCCGCCGCCGTACCCCCGAGGCCACCATGGCCGTATGACAACGACAGCCCCGGTGGTCGCGTTCGACCAGGTGAGCAAGGCATACGGCGAGGTACGGGCCGTGGACGGACTGTCCCTGACCCTGCGGCCGGGGGAGACCGTGGCGCTGCTGGGGCCCAACGGCGCCGGCAAGTCGACCACCCTCGATCTGCTGCTCGGCCTCAAGCAGCCCGACAGCGGCAGCGTCCGTCTCTTCGGCACCACCCCGCGTGAGGCGATCGTCGCCGGTCGCGTGGGCGCCATGCTGCAGAGCGGCGGGCTGATGGACGAGGTCACGGTCGCGGAACTGGTCCGGCTCGCCTGTGCCCTGCACCCGAAGCCGTACCGGCCGTACGACGTCCTCGCCCGCGCCGGGATCTCCCAGATCGCCGACCGCAAGGTGAACAAGCTCTCCGGCGGCCAGGCCCAGCGCGTCCGCTTCGCCCTCGCGACCGCCGGCGACAGCGACCTGATCGTCCTGGACGAGCCGACGACCGGCATGGACGTCACCACCCGCCAGGCCTTCTGGGCCACCATGCGCGAACAGGCCGACCAGGGCCGCACGGTCCTCTTCGCCACCCACTACCTGGAGGAGGCGGACGCGATCGCCGACCGGGTGCTGGTGCTGCACCGGGGACGCCTGCTGGCCGACGGCACCGCGGCCGAGATCAAGGCGAAGGCGGGCGCCAGGAGGGTCTCCTTCGACCTGGAGGGCACGATCGACGAGGTCCCGCTGCGGAACCTCCCGTTCCTCACCTCGGTCGACATCTCCGGCCAGACCGTCCGCATCCAGTCCACCGACGCCGACGCGACCGTCCACGCCCTCTACGGCCTCGGCCTCTACCCCCGCAACCTCGAAGTCGCCGGGCTCGGCCTGGAGCAGGCCTTCGTCGCCATCACCGCAGCCGAGGAGGCCAAGCAGTCGTGAGCAGCCTGATCAAGCTGGAACTCACCCGCGCCCTGCGCAACCGGAAGTTCCTGTTCTTCTCGGTGATGTACCCGTCGCTGCTGTTCCTGATCATCGCGGGCAACGCCAGGATGACCGACCGGGTCGAGGGCAGCGGCCTGACGGTCGCGACGTACATGATGGTCTCGATGGCCTCCTTCGGCGCCCTCACCGCCGTCCTGATGGGCAACAGCGAGCGCATCGCGAAGGAGCGGGAGGGCGGCTGGGTACGGCAGTTGCGGCTGACCCCGCTGCCGGGGCGCGGCTATGTGTTCGCGAAGACGGCGAGCGCGGCCGTGGTGAGCCTGCCCTCGATCCTGGTCGTGTTCCTGGTCGCCGCGGTCGTGAAGGGCGTACGCCTGGACGCCTGGAAGTGGCTCGCGCTGACCGCCGCGATCTGGGCCGGCAGCCTGGTCTTCGCCGCGCTCGGCGTCGCCATCGGCTACCTCGCCAGCGGGGACGCGGTCCGCCCGATCACGATGATCATCTACTTCGGCCTGTCGATACTGGGCGGCCTGTGGATGCCCACGACGACCTTCCCGCAGTGGCTCCAGGACATCGCCAAGTGGCTGCCCACGCACGCGTACGCTGCCCTCGGGCAGGCCATCGAGCAGAGCCGCGCCCCGCACGCACAGGACATCGCGATCCTGGTCGTCTCGTTCGCCCTGTTCGCGGGTGGCGCGGCCTGGCTGTACCGGAAGGACACGTTGAAGGCGTGAGCGGCAGCGGCGTGGGGATCGGGCAGCGCCCGGAGACCCGTAAGCAGACCATGGTCAAGATGCTGTGGACGGGCATCTGGCTGGTCTATCTGAGCGCGCCCGTCTCGGACCTCCTGCACGGCGGCCACGGCCTCGTGGCCGTCGCCCTCGGCTGGCTCGGCCTCGTGGGCTTCGTCGCCTGGTACCTGGCCCTGCTGTTCAGGACCGGCCGCCGCAACGCCCAGGAGTTCGTGCTCACCTCGCTCGCGGTGCTGTCGGCCGAGTCGACCCTGCTGGTGCTGACCCTGGGCCGCGAGTGGCTCGTCCTCTTCGTGTACGTGGCGATCGCGTCCGGCGCGGCCCTGCCGCTGCGGCTCGCCCGTCTGACGATCCCGGCCGCGTCCGCCCTGATGGCGGGCCTCGCCCTGATCGTCACGGACGGCACCGACTACATCGGCGCCCTGCTCATCCCGGCGCTCCTCGGCGGCTTCGCGATGACGGGGGTGCGCGAACTGATCCGTACAACGCTGGAGTTGCGGGAGGCCAGGGCGCGGGTCGCGCAGCTCGCCGCCAACGAGGAACGCCTGCGCCTGGCCCGGGACCTGCACGACCTGCTCGGCCACTCCCTGTCCCTCATCACCCTGAAGAGCGAGCTGGCGGGCCGGATGCTGCCCGCCCACCCCGACAAGGCGGCCCAGCAGGTCGCCGACATCGAACAGGTCAGCCGCCAGGCCCTGGTGGACGTCCGCGAGGCCGTCACCGGCTACCGGCGCCCCCGCCTGGCCGCGGAACTCGCGGGCGTGCAGGTCGCGTTGACGGCGGCCGGGGTCACCGCCGGGATACCCGCCGAACCGGACCTCACCGGCGTCCCCGAGGACTCCGAGGCGGCCCTCGCCTGGGCCCTGCGCGAGGCGGTCACCAATGTCGTACGGCACAGCGGGGCCCGGCGCTGCACGGTCGAACTCCTGCGCCGCCAGACCCTCGACGGTCCGATGCTCGAACTCTCCGTCGAGGACGACGGATCCGGCGGCTCCGGCCAGGGGCCCGGCAACGGCCTCACCGGCCTCACCGAACGCCTGGAGAAGGCCGGCGGCACCCTGGAGGCCACCGGCACCCGGCACGGCTTCCGACTGGTCGCCCGTGTGCCGGCCGGTTCCGCGGCGGACGTAGGATCCGCCTCATGACGAGCCGCACGATCAAGGTCCTGCTCGCCGAGGACCAGTCGATGGTCCGCGAGGCACTGGCCGCTCTGCTCGGCCTGGAGGACGACATCGAGGTCGTGGCCCAAGTGGCCCGCGGCGACGAGGTCCTGGCGGCGGCCCGCGCCCACGACGTCGACGTGGCCCTCATGGACATCGAGATGCCGGGCGCCACCGGCATCGAGGCGGCGGCCCTGCTCCACAAGGAGCTCCCGGCGGTGAAGCTGGTCATCCTCACGACCTTCGGCCGCCCCGGCTACCTCCGCAGCGCGATGGAGTCCGGCGCCGACGCCTTCCTGGTCAAGGACGCCCCCGCGGCCCAACTGGCCGAAGCGGTACGCAAGGTGCTGGCGGGAGAACGGGTCATCGACCCCACCCTGGCGGCAGCGGCCCTGGCGGAGGGCGCGAACCCACTGACGGATCGCGAGCGCGAGGTCCTGAGAGCAGCGGCAGACGGCTCGACCAACGCCGAACTGGCCAAGGAACTCCACCTCTCCCAGGGCACGGTCCGCAACTACCTCTCGACGGCGATCCAGAAACTGGCGGTACGGAACAGGGCGGAGGCGGTCCGGATCGCAAGAGAAAAGGGCTGGCTGTGACCCACCCAGGGGCGCGGGGAACTGCGCGACCAGCCCCAACGGACCTGTAGACGCTACGACGGCCTTAGTTCAACCTCGCTCGCGCGGCCTGCGCCTGCTGTCGCAGACGATCCGCTGCGGCCTCATCCACCGCAGCCACCACCCCCGCATACGCCTCCAACTCCCCGGCCCCCTCGACGAAGTCCCCCCGCTGCACCAACAACTGCGCCCGCTCATACCGCAGTCGCGCCGGATGCGAGGGCAGCAGCAACGCCAACTCCACGGCCCACAGCCCCACATCCGACCGCTCCGGACGCGCCGCCGCCCACGCCCGCACGTTGTTCAGAATCCGCTGCACCACCTCCAGCGGATCGGCCGGCCGCAACATCGACGGGTCCAGCGAGGCCCCCGTCGCCCCCGCCACCAACACCTCGGCGTCGGCCCCGGCCAGCACCCGCCCCCCGTCGAACGGATCGGCCAGCACCTGTTCCTCAGGCGGCCCGAACCCCACCACGAAGTGCCCCGGCAGAGCCACCCCGTACACCGGCGCCCCCGCTCGCCGGGCCACCTCCATCCACACCACGGACAGCAGGATCGGCAACCCCCTGCGCCGCCGCAGCACCTCGTGCAGCAACGAGGACTCCAGCCGCTGATAGTCCGCGGCCGAGCCGCGGAACCCGCACCGGTCCCCGAGCAGCTCCCGCAGCGACACGGCCCAGGACCGCGGTCCACCCGGCCGGAACGGCAACCGCCCGGCCAGCTCGTCGAGTTCGATCTGGGCCGCGTCGATCCCGGCCTCGTCGAGGGTGCCGTCCGCCTGCGCCCCCACCAGCAGGCACAGCGCGGACAGGTCCGGCCGCTCGGACCGCGCCTCCTCGGCGAACCGCCTGCGCAGCTCGGCGGAGCGTTCGGGCGGGGGCGGGTACGGGGCATTCGGGGGACGCATAGCTGGCTCGTGCCCTTTCGCGGCGATCGCTACTACCGGGCCGGGCCGGAGACATCCGGCTCGCGGTAGTGGTGGTAGGCGTGGTGCGCGGCGAACCCCAGCCGCTCGTACAGGGCCCGTGCCCCGGCGTTGTCCGACTCGACCTGGAGCCACGCGGCCGACGCGCCCTCCTCCAGCGCCCGCTGCGCCAGCGCGGCCATCACGGTCGAGGCCAGCCCCCGTCGCCGTAGCGCGGGATCCACCTCGACCGCGGCGAACCCGGCCCAGCGGCCGTCGACGACACACCGCCCGATCGCGGCCGGCGCCCCGCCGGTCGTCGAAAGGACCGTGGCGAACCACACCGAGGGCCCGCTCCCCAGCACGCGCAGCGCCACCTCGCTCACCCCCTTGCGCTGGTAGCGCGCCAACCAGTCCGCGTCGGCCTCCCGGGACAGGACCACACCGTCACCCGGGCGGTCCGCGACCGGTGCGAGGCCCCCGGTCCACAGCTCCGCCGTCACCTCCCGCGTCCACGCGCGCGTCTCCAGCTCCGCGCACAGCAGCTCCTGGGTGCCCTCGGCGCCGGTCGCGGTCTGTATGTAGGCCGGCAGCCCGCGCTCGCCGTACCACCGTCGTACGGCGGTGAGGGCCTCGTCGAGCGGCAGGCCCGGGTCGCCGAGCGGGAGGACCGAGTTCGCGCGGCGGGTGAAGCCGGAGGCGGCGCGCAGTTCCCACTCGCCGAGCCGCTCGCTCTCCACCGGGCGCCAGCCGCGCGCGGCGATCCGGGCCAGTTCCTCGTACGAGGCGGCGGGCCCCCGGCGGCGGGCCGGCGCGGCGGGGACGACCTTGCCCGCCACCAGCGCGGACTCCGGAATGCGGACGCGCTGCCCGTCCCGGCGCGTGATCATCAGCACACCGTCGTCCCATGATGTGAGAACACCCACCGTGTCGGTGAACTTCTCGTGCGTGACGGCGGTTTCGTCCAGGCACCGTACGGATACCCGTTTCCCCACGTCAGCTGCGGAGATACGGACGACGAGGCGCCCCGCGGCGGAGATTTCCACAGGTCAGTTCACCCCTCCTGTTCGGATCATGCCCAAGAACGGAGATACTAGGGGCGGGCATCGACGACGCCGCGCTCCCGCGCGCGAGGCGGCGGAGCCTGAGGAGGCCCGCCAGCGCCCTATGGAGGAGGAACGACAGCGTGACCTACGTCATCGCGCAGCCTTGTGTCGACGTGAAGGACAAGGCCTGCATCGAGGAGTGCCCGGTCGACTGCATCTACGAGGGCTCCCGGTCCTTGTACATCCACCCGGACGAATGCGTCGACTGCGGTGCCTGTGAGCCGGTGTGCCCGGTCGAGGCGATCTTCTACGAGGACGACACCCCGGATGAGTGGAAGGACTACTACAAGGCGAACGTCGAGTTCTTCGACGAGCTCGGTTCGCCCGGTGGCGCCAGCAAGCTCGGCCTGATCGAGCGGGACCACCCGTTCATCGCCGCGCTGCCGCCGCAGGCCTGATCATCCGGCACCCTCAGGCGTGCCGCCTCGGTCCCGTACGGCCTGATCGCTCCTGATCACGGCCGTACGGGACCGAGGCGTTTGCCGTACGACCCGAAAGTGAGCGCGACAGCCGTGTCCGCAGTCTCCGACCGCCTGCCCACCTTCCCCTGGGACAAGCTGGAGCCGTACAAGAAGAAGGCTCTCGAGCACCCGGGCGGCATCGTCGACCTCTCCGTCGGCACCCCCGTCGACCCGGTCCCCGACCTGATCCAGAAGGCGCTGATCGACGCGGCGGACTCCCCGGGCTATCCGACGGTCTGGGGCACGCCTGCGCTGCGCGACGCGATCACCGGGTGGGTCGAGCGGCGCCTGGGCGCCCGCGAGGTCACCCACCGGCATGTGCTGCCGATCGTCGGCTCCAAGGAACTCGTCGCCTGGCTCCCCACCCAGCTGGGCCTGGGCCCCGGCGACCGGGTGGCCTTCCCGCGCCTCGCGTACCCGACGTACGAGGTCGGCGCGCGCCTGGCCCGGGCCGGGTACGAGGTCTACGACGACCCGACCGAGCTGGACCCGGCGGGCCTGAAGCTCGTGTGGCTCAACTCCCCGTCCAACCCGACCGGCAAGGTGCTCTCCAAGGACGAGCTGACGCGGATCGTCGCCTGGGCCCGCTCCCACGGCATCCTGCTCTTCTCCGACGAGTGCTACCTGGAGCTCGGCTGGGAGGCCGACCCCGTCTCGGTGCTGCACCCGGACGTGAACGGCGGCTCCTACGACGGCATCGTGGCCGTCCACTCGCTCTCCAAGCGGTCCAACCTCGCGGGCTACCGCGCGGCCTTCCTGGCGGGCGACCCGGCGGTCCTCGCGCCCCTCCTGGAGATCCGCAAGCACGGCGGCATGATGACGTCCGCGCCGACGCAGGCGGCGGTGGTGGCGGCCCTGGGCGACGACACGCACGTGCGTGAGCAGCGCGAGCGGTACGCGGCCCGCCGGACCCTGCTGCGCGAGGCGCTCCTGGCCCACGGCTTCCGCATCGAGCACAGCGAGGCCAGCCTCTACCTCTGGGCGACCCGGGACGAGTCCTGCTGGTCCACCGTCGACCACCTGGCCGAGCGGGGCATCCTGGTGGCCCCCGGCGACTTCTACGGCGAGGCCGGCGACAAGTTCGTCCGCGTGGCCCTGACCGCGACGGACGAGCGGGTGCGGGCGGCCGTGGAGCGTCTGTGACGGCTTTTTTTGACACGCGGAAGG
>NZ_JBHUXV010000063.1:0-55440 GCF_042669125.1 Streptomyces sp. NPDC057253
CCACCGAAAACCGGGCCGTTTCTTTACCAACCCGAGGTCAGGCCACGGTCTCCGCGGCCGAGGCCGCCGCCCGTGACTCCTGGCCGACATTGCGCGCCTCGGCCTTGATCGCGAGGTTCGCCACCGCGGTGTTGAACTGCTCGATGGAGGTGGGCTCGTCGGGCCCGAGCAGGTACTGCCTGAGCTCCACCCGGTCCTCGGCCAGCGGGTCGCCCGCCGGGTCGCGCACCGCGTCCAGCAGCTCGCCCAGCTCGGTGGCCTTGTTGGACAGGATCGTGGCGGCCCGCACCGCGGTGTTCTGCCGCTTGAACTCCTCCACGCCAAGCCCCGCGGAGTCCGTGACCGCGTACGGCTTGCCGCTCGCGATGAAGTCGGAGACCACGCTGGAGATGTCGGAGACCATCGCGTCGGAGACGTTGAAGCAGTCGTACAGCCGCGGCTCGGCACCCGTGATCACGCGGTGCTCCCACACCGGGAAGGAGCGCCAGTACGCGTCGTTCCACTCGCCGCGCAGCCGGGCGATCTCCTCGTACCTGGCCACGTCGACCACACCGTCACGGGTGGCCTCGGCCTCGTCGCCCTTCTCGCCGCCGCCGCTGCCGACGAGGACCGTGAGCCGGGCCTCGATCCGGGCCAGCTCGGCCTTGGCCGCGGCCACCGCGGCCGCGTCGGCCTGGAAACGGGGGTCGGCGGCACGCTCGGCCGCCGCCTTCTCGATCAGCGCGGTGACCTTCTCGTGCGCGGCACCCGCCTTGGCGAGGACCGTGCCGGTGAAGGGGTGCGGCTTGTAGAGGACCCGGACCGGCGGGTCGGCCTTGAGCAGCTTCTTCACGATGTTCTCGCCGGCCAGCATGAGCGAGGTGTTGCCCGGGTCGCCGTCCCAGCCCTCCCAGGTGGGCGCGTACAGCACGGTGGCCATACGGCCGTCCGGCACGCCCTGCCAGTCCTGGATCGGGGCCAGCTGCGGGCGGCCCACCTCGACGATGTCCTCGTCGCGGACGCCGACGTCGGCGATGGCGTAGCGGTCGCGGCCGGCCCGGCCGGCGGTCCACACCTCGTCGTAGGCCTTGCTGAACGGGTTGACGCTGGCCAGCTTGTCGCTGTCGCCGTGGCCGATGAAGACGTGCTTCATGGTGGGCACGCGCAGCAGGTGGATGTTCTTGCCGACGTTGGCCGCGTACAGCGCGACCCGCACCGAGGACAGGTCCATGTTCATCAGGTGCACCCCTCCGGGCACGCAGATGACGGGGACCGTGGTGGGCGCGAGGCTCTGGAGGATGACCCGCTCGCGCAGGATGATCAGCGGCCGGGAGTCCAGCTGCTCCATGGTCTCCAGCCACATGTTGACCTGGTAGACGGAGTCCTTGGATCCGGAGAAGTACAGCACGGTCTCCGGCTTGTAGTCGCGCAGCCAGTCGTCGACCTTGGCGAGCACCTTGTCGGCGTTCGGCGGGATCTTCTTGCCGCGGACGTACGGCATCAGGGCGAGGACGTAGAGGGAGCCGAGCCCTATGGTCACGCCGATGCCGATGAAGCCGGGCGTCGCGGAGTCCATCGAGGCGGCGACGAGTATGCCGACCACGGCCGCGAGGTCGAGGTGCAGCATCTTCTCGGCCGAGCGGTTCAGCAGGCCGAACGGCGGGGCGTCCGGGATGCGGATGCGGGAGGCCAGGTCGACGTTGCGGGTGGCGACCGGGAGCCTGCGGCGGTTGCGGATGAGGGTGACCAGCGCGCCGTGCGGGGCCTGGAGGCCGTAGAACGCGATGAAGCAGGCGGTGGCCCCGTAGAAGATCAGGTTGTTCGCGAGGTCGAGCCGGGCCAGGAGCAGGATCAGCAGGAGCTGTCTGATCAGGAAGCGGATCGAGAGGCCGGCGCGCACCTTGCTGAGGCGGTTGATCAGGTAACTGCCCTGGCGGTGCAGATAGTGGTCCGCAAGGTACGTGACGGCCGTCGCGGCCGCGAAGGCGGGGACGCTCGGGATGAGCGCGGCCACCATTATGGCGGGGAATCCCGCCAGCATGAGGACCGCCGCGGCCAGCTCGGCCGCGCTGCCCACCCGGGCGACGCGAATAGCGGTGCTTATCACTGAAAACCTGCTCTGGGAGGGATGCCGGTTGTTTACGGATTCAGGCCCCTGCGAATGCACCATGAACGGGCAGCCACAGAGGCCTGAATTACGAGAGGCTATTTGCCTTGATTATGCCACGCCGTCCTGACGGTCGAGGACACTGGCGAGCGCCGCCTCGAAACCGGAGGCCTGGCCCGCGGAGGCCGTCGGGTCCTGCTGGCGGACGTCGATGACATGGCCGGTCAGCTCGGAGAGCAGCACGTCGAGCGAGGTGCGGGCGACCGCCTCGGAGGACAGCAGGCTGCCCGCGGGCTCCTGGCCGAAGGCCTTGGTGCGCATGGGCGTGGCGGTGCGCTCGGGGTTGATGCAGTTCACCCGGATGCCGTCACCCGCCCATTCGTCGGACAGGGCCTGCGTGAGGTTGACCATCGCGGCCTTGGTCGAGGAGTACAGGCTGTACTCGGCGCGGCCGCGGGTGTAGCTGCTGGAGGTGTACAGCAGCAGCTGGCCGTTGGTCTCCGCCAGGTACTTGTAGCTCGACCGCGCGATCTGCACCGGGGCCAGGTAGTTGACCTTCAGCGCCTCCTCGATGGTGGCGTTGTCGGTCTCGGCGAGCTTGCCGATGCGCAGCACGCCCGCGGTGTTGACGACGTAGTCGATGCGCCCGGTCTCGCCGTAGGCCTTGGACAGCGCGTCGTCGACCTCCTCCGGGTTCTCCACGTGGGTGCCGGTGGTGGAGCGGCCGAGCGCGTACACCTTGGCGCCGTAGGACTCGGCGAGCTCGGCGATGTCCTTGCCGATGCCGTAGGAGCCGCCGAAGACGACGAAGGTCTTGCCGGTGAGCAGCTCGCGGTAGGCCTCGTCGCCGTTCTGCTCGGGGGCGGCGGTGGAGGCGAGCTGGAAGAGCTTGTCGGCGATGAAGACGTCGACGGGCTGGGTGACCTTCATGTTGTACTCGTCACCCGCGACGACGTGGATCGGCACGTCGGGCAGGTACTTGAGCACCACCGAACAGTCGTCGGTGGCCTGGAAGTTGGGGTCACCGGCGGCGACCTCGTAGGCCCGCTTGATGGTGGACAGCTTGAAGGCCTGCGGGGTCTGGCCGCGGCGCAGGCGGGAGCGGTCCGGGATCTCGGTGATGAACTCGCCGTCCTGGCCGTGGGTGCGCGTGACGATGATGGTGTCCGCGGACGGGATGGCCACGTCGACGGCCTGGTAGCGCTCCAGGGCGGCCACGCAGTCGTCGATCACACGCCGTCCGAGCAGCGGGCGGACGGCGTCGTGGAACAGGACGTTGAGGTCCTCGCCCTCGGCCAGGCCCTCGCCGAGGGCCGCGATGGCGCGCTCGGTGGTCTCGTTCCGGGTGGAGCCACCCTCGATGATCTTCTTTACCTTCGTGAACCCGGCCTTGGCGACGATCTTCTCTATGTCGGGCACATAGCCCGGCGCCATCAGCACGATGATGTCGTCGATGGAGTCGGCCTTCTCGAAGGTGGTCAGGGTGTGCTCGATGACTGCCTTGCCGGCGATCTTCAGCAGCTGCTTGGGGATCGAGAGACCCACGCGCTGACCGGTACCACCGGCCAGGATCACTGCGGTGGTACGGGGCTTGGCGATGTGCTGGGACACAGATGACCTACCTCGGGGCGACAGGGAACGGTGAAATGGTCCCACTTGCGGTTACCGCTGTGCAAGGTGACCGCCGTTCACTGCATATGTACGCGCTACCTGTCATTCATCTTGCACTGCCGGTAACGGCGATGTCGTCCAGGGTGGGCGCCCTCGGTACGGCACAGAGGAGACCGGGATCACTTACGGCCCGTGTCCCTCTGTCCCATTACCAGGAATTCCTTGTGAAGATTCCGCAGCTTTTCGGTCTCGACGAGGGCAAGAGAACGAAAGGGGAGCGTGGGCCTGCGACGAGGCCCACGCTCCCCTCGAAAGGAGCCGTCACACCAGACGGACTCCGGGCTTGCCGTCCTCCACCCGCAGCTGGGCGATCGTGCTCGCCGTCGCCTGCGGGCGCACCACCGTGTCCACGACCCTGACCTGCGCGTCGATGCCGAACCGGTCGATGTCGAAGAGGTGGTAGCCGCGGTGGGCGTCGATGAACTTCCAGTGCGGATTGTCGGCCTTCAGCGGGTCCCACTGGGCGTGGAAGGCGGCCTGGTCCTGGTCGCCGTTGCTGGAGATGGACGTGCCGACGAACTCGGCGCCGACGAGCTGGGAGGACGGGTCGGCGTAGTCGGTCCTCAGGTCGCTGATCATCGTCAGGTGGCGGTCCCCGGAGAGCACGACCGGGTTGCGCACGTTCCGGAACTCCTCCAGGAGGGCGTTGCGCTCGACCTGGTAGCCGTCCCAGGCGTCGTAGTACCAGAGCTTGCCCTCGCCGGGCAGGATGTCGGTCTCGGCCATCATGATCTGCGAGGCGATGAGGTTCCAGCGGGCCGGTGAGTCCGTCAGCCCGTCCACCAGCCACTGCCTCTGCTCGGCGCCGAGCATGGTGAGCGCCGGGTCCTGGGCGGCTGCCTGGCTGGTCACCTGGTCGCTGCGGTACTGCCGGGTGTCGAGCACGTTCAGCCGGACCAGGCGGCCGAACTCCAGGCGCCGGTACATCTGGATGTGCGGCCCGTCCGGGACGGCCGTCGCGCGCACCGGCATGTGCTCGTAGTACGCCTGGAAAGCGGCCGTCATCCGGGCCACGAACGCGTCGTGCGGCTGCTTGTCGGGGTCCTGCGGGATCTCGCCCGCCCAGTCGTTGTCGACCTCGTGGTCGTCGAAGGTGACCACCCAGGGCACGTTCGCGTGCACCTCGGCGAGGTCCGGGTCGGTGCGGTACTGGGCGTACCGGTTGCGGTACTGCACCAGGGTGTACGGCTCCCCCGCGCCCTCGTGCCGGCGCGGGCCCGCCGAGGACGGCGCCGACTCGTAGATGTAGTCGCCGACGAACAGCACGACGTCGGGGTCCTGGTCCAGCATGTCGGCGTACGGCGTGAAGTAGCCGTTCTGCCAGTTCTGGCAGGAGGCGAGCGCCACCCGCAGGGTGCCCTGGGAGGTGGTCTCGGCGGGGGCGGTGCGGGTGCGGCCGGTGCGGGAGAGCTGGCCGTCGGCGCGGAAGCGGTACCAGTAGGTGCGGCCCGCGCGCAGACCCCGTACATCCACGTGAACGCTGTGCCCATATGCGGGCAGGGCCTCGGCGGTGCCCCGGACGACGGCCTTGGTGAAGTTCTCGTCCTCGGCGAGCTCCCACTCGACCGTAACCGCTCTGTCGGGCATGCCCCCGCCGTTGAGGGGGTCCGGGGCGAGCCGCGTCCAGAGCACGATGCCGTCCGGCAGCGGGTCGCCGGAGGCCACGCCGAGGCTGAACACCCCGTCCGGCAGCGGAGTGTCCGCTGCTCGCGCGGTGCCCGGCAGCCACAGCTGCGCGGAGGCGGCTGCGCCGAGCAGAGCGGCGGAGGCGGTCAGAAAGCGGCGTCGGCCGGGCGATGCTGCTCCGTACATGGGCGAACTCCCTTGCGTCGCTTACCTCTTGGACACCCTGAAAGCTCACGCTTCGGGGTGATCCGTGCGTTGAACCAGGGTGTTCGCGTGCATGACAAATAGGTAGACAACAGAAGAGCCGTTGCGACTCGGAAATCACATGATGAACATGACTCCGGCGCAACGGCCTTCAGGACACCGCCGACTGACGATCTTTTGGTTTCTAGTTGGCGAAGCCCGAGCCCAGACGGGCCTTCGCCGCGGTCGTGCCGAGGAGCGTGTGGCCGAAGGTGAACGTTCCGTTCGGCCCGAGGACCGTGGCCGGAAGCGGCACACCGCCCGGTGAGGCCACGTACTCCCCGCGGGAGCGGAAGGACCACACCGCGCCGGCGTTCGCGTTCTCGCCGGGCGCGCCGACCACGAGGTCGGCCAGTCCGTCACCGTTCGCGTCACCCACATGGACGGCCCCGCCGAAGGCGTCGCCCTTCTCAGCGGCCCCAGGCACTCCCGTGCTGTTCTGCGTGACCACCTGGTGCGAGCCGGCCCCGGTCAGCCCGTCGGCACCGCCGCTGACCACCACCACGGACCCCGCGTCGGGCCAGCGGTCCGGGTCGGTGGGGGTGCCCAGGTCCTCGCCGGGGACACCGGTGACCACGTCGAGGTACCCGTCGCCGTCGACGTCCGCGAGCTGCACGTCGGTGCCGAAGCGGTCACCCTTCTCGGCGGTGCCGGGCACCCCGGGGCTGTCCTGGTTGACGGCCTGCTCCGCCACTCCGTCAGGAGCGCCCGAGGTGCCGGGTATCCAGGTGACCCGGCCGCCCTTGGCGCGGTAGGCGTCGTGGTCGCTCTCGTAGCCGTCGATGGCCCGGCCCACCACGATGTCGGCGTACCCGTCCCGGTTCACGTCCCCGACCGCGAGGTTCTCGCCGCCCTGGAGCGAGGCGCCGTCGATGTCCCAGACCAGGGTCCAGTCCGTGAGGCCGTCCTTGGTGCCCCACCAGTACGCGACCCGCCGGGAGTCGAAGGTGTCGGTGCCGGTCTGGGCGGCCACGACGTCGGTGATGCCGTCGCCGTTGAGGTCGCCGACGTCGAGGTCGAGGACGCGGCTGGCGTACCGGTCCTTCACCACCTGACGCTCCCCCTTGGCCGCACCGGAGCGGGTGAAGGGGCCGCCGGTCGCCACCAGGCCGTACTGGTCCACCGCGGTCAGCAGATCGGTCGCGCCGTCCCCGTCGACGTCCCCCACCGCGACGTGGCCCTTGGCGCCGAGCGCGTTGTGGGCCGCTCCGGAGGCGAGGGTGGCGGCACCGGACAGGCCACGGGGGCCGCCCCACAGGACCTGCACCAGGCCGGCCCCGCCGTTCTCGCCGCCCACTCCCACGACCAGGTCGGTGTACCCGTCCTGGTCCAGGTCGCCGGTGGTGAGGGCGCTGCCGAAGCGGTCGCCCGCCTCGGAGGTGCCCGGGACACCGGCGCTGTTCTGGCTGAACACCCGCTTCGTCGAGGTCTTCAAGCCGCTCGCCGAGCCGTACAGGACGCCGACGAACCCGGCTTTCGCCCTGCCGGCCACGGTCCCGTCGGGCGCCCCCACCGCGAGGTCGGCGTACCCGTCCCCGTTGAAGTCGTCCCGCACCTGGTGAGGCGCGGCTCCCGCGGCGGCGGGCAGGGCGACGACGCCGCCGAGCGCCAGGGCCACGGCAAGCGCCGTACGCCACCCTCTTCGTTGAACGCGCATGCCGCATCCCTTCTGTGACGGTCGTACAGATGTGCCCGGTACGACTCACAGGAAGGGCGGTTGGTTGTCCTGCGGTATGCCTGGACGGCGTCCCGGGTTCACTTGGAGACCCGGGACGCCCGTGGGTCGGCTCAGAACGGCTCGAAGTCGTCGAACTCCTCGGCCGCCTCGTCCCGTTCGGCCTGCTTGTCGCGGCGGCGCTGGGCGGCCGGGCGGGGTGCCTCGAAGCGGTGGTCCTCGCCTCGGCGGCCGAGCATCTCGGCGCCGGCCATGACGGTCGGCTCCCAGTCGAAGACGACCGCGTTGTCCTCGGGGCCGATGGCGACGCCGTCACCCGAACGGGCGCCCGCCTTCATCAACTCCTCCTCGACACCGAGGCGGTTGAGGCGGTCGGCGAGGTAGCCGACGGCCTCGTCGTTGTTGAAGTCGGTCTGCCGCACCCAGCGCTCCGGCTTCTCGCCGCGCACCCGGAAGAGGCCGTCCTCCTCACGGACCACGGTGAAACCGGCGTCGTCCACGGCCTTGGGCCGGATGACGATCCGGGTCGCCTCCTCCTTGGGCTTCGCGGCCCGCGCCCGGCCGACCAGGTCGGCGAGCGCGAAGGACAGCTCCTTCAGCCCCATGTGGGCGACCGCGGACACCTCGAAGACGCGGTAGCCGCGCGCCTCCAGGTCCGGCCGCACCATCTCGGCGAGGTCCTTGCCGTCCGGTACGTCGATCTTGTTCAGGACGACGATGCGGGGCCGGTCGCCGAGGCCGCCGTACTCCCTGAGCTCGGCCTCGATGATGTCGAGGTCGGAGACGGGGTCGCGGTCGGACTCCAGCGTGGCGGTGTCCAGGACGTGCACGAGGACACTGCACCGCTCCACGTGCCGCAGGAACTCGAGGCCGAGGCCCTTGCCCTGGCTGGCGCCCGGGATCAGACCCGGCACGTCGGCGATGGTGTAGACGGTCTCGCCCGCCGTGACCACGCCGAGGTTCGGGACGAGCGTGGTGAACGGGTAGTCGGCGATCTTCGGCTTGGCCGCGCTGAGCACCGAGATCAGCGAGGACTTGCCGGCGCTCGGGTAGCCGACCAGCGCCACGTCGGCGACGGTCTTGAGCTCCAGCACGATGTCCTGGAGGTCTCCCGGGACGCCGAGCAGCGCGAAGCCGGGGGCCTTGCGGCGGGCCGAGGCCAGCGCCGCGTTGCCGAGGCCGCCGCGGCCGCCCTGGGCGGCGACGTAGGACGTCCCGTGGCCGACGAGGTCGGCGAGGACGTTGCCCGCCTTGTCGAGGACGACGGTGCCGTCCGGCACGGGCAGGACCAGGTCCTGGCCGTCCTTGCCGGAGCGGTTGCCGCCCTCACCGGGCTTGCCGTTGGTGGCCTTGCGGTGCGGGGAGTGGTGGTACTCCAGCAGCGTGGTGACGGACTGGTCGACGGTGAGGATCACGTCCCCGCCCCGGCCGCCGTTGCCCCCGTCGGGGCCGCCGAGCGGCTTGAACTTCTCACGGTGGACGGAGGCACAGCCGTGACCTCCGTTACCCGCGGCGACATGCAGTTCGACGCGGTCCACGAAGGTGGTCATGGTCAGTGCCTCCAGAAGACGTACGGAATACCTATTGCTGTAACACGCGAAAGGCGGACCCGCCTTCCCACCAGGGAAGTGAGGTCCGCCTCGCGAAAAGTTCGGTCTAAGCCTGAGCTCAGGCGACCGGAACGATGTTCACGACCTTGCGGCCACGGTGGGTGCCGAACTGCACCGCACCGGCGTTCAGCGCGAACAGCGTGTCGTCGCCGCCACGGCCGACGCCCGCACCCGGGTGGAAGTGGGTACCGCGCTGGCGGACCAGGATCTCGCCCGCGCTGACGACCTGACCACCGAAGCGCTTCACGCCGAGGCGCTGAGCGTTGGAGTCACGACCGTTACGGGTGGACGATGCGCCCTTCTTGTGTGCCATCTCTCCTCAGTCCCTTACTTCGCAGCCGCGGGGATCTCAGTGACCTTGATCGCCGTGTACTGCTGGCGGTGGCCCTGACGACGGCGGTAGCCGGTCTTGTTCTTGTAGCGAAGGATGTCGATCTTGACGCCCTTGTGGTGGTCCACGACCTCGGCCTGGACCTTGATGCCGGCCAGGACCCACGGGTCGCTGGTCACAGCGTCGCCGTCGACAACGAGCAGGGTCGAGAGCTCGACCGTGTCGCCAACCTTGGCGGTGGAAATCTTGTCAACCTCAACGATGTCGCCGACAGCAACCTTGTGCTGGCGACCACCGCTGCGCACGATGGCGTACACGCGGATCTCACTCTCTCGCTCGGGAACGGCACCCCCGCAGTCCAGCCGCCCGGCAGAGCGAACGGCCTCTCCCGGCCAGAACAGCGACCCGAGAGGAAGAGGTTTACGGGGATGTGGCGTGTCACCAGTGGACACGCCGACGGTCTAGGTTACGGGGCCGCGGCCGAACGGGTCAAACCGGGCCCCGTCGCGTTCAAACCCACGCGTCAGGAGCCGAGGCTCTCCCGGTACGCCACGCACTCCTCGTAGGAGGGCAGCAGCCCCTGCTCGCGGGCCTCGGCCAGGGTCGGCGCCTGCTCGTCCTTGGGGGACAGCAGCGGGGCGATGCCCTCCGGCCACTCGATGCCGATCTCCGGGTCGAGCGGGTGCACGCCGTGCTCGCGCTCGGGCGCGTACCCCTCGGAGCACAGGTAGACCACGGTGGCGTCGTCGGTGAGCGCCATGAACCCGTGGCCGAGCCCCTCGGAGAGGTAGACGGCGTGGTGGTCCTGGTCGTCCAGGCGGACGATCTCCCACTGGCCGTAGGTCGGCGAGCCCACCCGGATGTCCACGATCACGTCGAGGACCGCACCGCGCACGCACTTGACGTACTTGGCCTGCCCGGGCGGCACGTCGGCGAAGTGGATACCGCGCAGGGTGCCCCGGCTGGAGACGGACATGTTGGCCTGGGCCAGGCTCAGCGGGTGGCCCGCGGCCTCCGCGAAGACGGGGGCCTTGAACCACTCGTGGAAGCTGCCCCGGCCGTCGGGGAAGACCTTCGGCTCGAACACCCAGGCACCGGAGATGGAAAGGGGTCGCATCGCGGGTCTCAGCCCTTCTTCTGGTTGGTCAGGGCGCGCTTGATGCGCCCGGCGGCCCGGCGCCACAAGGGGCGCGGTGCCTTCTTCACGGGGGCGGCGGCCTTCTTCGCGGCGGGCTTCGCGGACGGGGTGTGCCGGTCGATCACCTTGGCGGCACCGTCGGCGTCCACCACGACGTCCACGGGCAGCCGCGTCCACTTGCGCTCACCGCGGGCCGCTGACGGCACACCGATCCGGACCGCCCAGCGCATGCCGGTGAGCTTCTCCAGCGGCAGCGTGGCGGTGGCGATACGGCCGTCCAGGGTGGCGTCGGCCGGGTACTTGCCGACGTTCTTGCGCTCGAAGCGCAGCTGGACGGTGTCCCCGCCGGTCGCGGCGATGTGCAGCGGCAGGGGCAGCCGTACGGTCGAACCCTCGACGGTGCCCTCGGCGGGCGGCATGAAGGCGACCGCCTCGCCCTCCAGCTTGTTGGTGTGCTGGTCCACGTCGAGCGAGAGGTTGCCGGGACCCTCGGTCCAGTACGGCAGCACGAGCCGCTGGGGCTCCCCGGTGAGGGCGGCCAGGCGGCCGGCCTCGACGTCCTCGCCGCGCACCGCGCCGAGCCGGGTCTCCTTGCTCCAGCCGCAGGACTTGATCCTCAGGTGCAGGTCCCACAGGCCCCTGTCGAGCGGGGCGCCGGAGGCCGCGGTCTCGGGGTCGAGCTCGGCGCGGGCGGAGATCCGCTGCCGGAAGACCCCGTCCCCGGCCGCGATCTCGTGCAGCTCGCTGGTGACGGGCAGGTAGAACTGCCGGGCGTCCTCGCGGTGCCGGACCACGAGGTCGACGTCGCTCTTGGCGAGCGGGGCGTCCAGCTTGATGCCCTGGTCGTCGAGGGCCTTCAGCGCCTCCTCCGGCAGCGGCAGCCCGAGCAGCTGCCGCTCGCCCTCCCGGCGGAACGTCATCGGCTCGCCGTCGATCTGGAGTTCGGAGTCGAAGCCGACCTTCAGGGTGCCGTCCTGCCACTCCAGCGAGGTGAGTGCGCCGGTGGGCTTGATCCCGGCCTCCCACTCGGCGAGCGTGCGGATGTCCTGGTAGCGGTCGGCGAAGATCAGCCCCGCGACCACCTTCTGGGTGAGGCCCAGGCGGGCGACGACACCGGGGCCGAAGCGCTCGGTGACCACCTTGTGGATCTCGGTGTACAGCTCCTCGGCGTAGTCCTCGGGGAGCTTGAGGAGGCGCTGGCCGCGCAGCCGCTCGACCATCTCGTTGCGCAGCCAGCGGCTGAACAGCTTGTCGCGCAGGGCGCCCGGCTCGGTCAGCTCCTCGACGACGTCCAGGGCCTCGCGCAGGTTGCCGAAGTAGCCGACCGGGTCGAAGCGCTGGAAGCCGGCGTTGGAGCCGTCGTCCCGGGTGATGTGGTAGTAGCACAGGTAGTCGCCGAGCACGGCGACGCTCTTGGCGCGCAGGTAGGCCTCGACGACGAAGACGTGGTCCTCAAGGCGGCGACGGCCTTCCTTGAAGCGCATGTTGTGCTCGTTGAGGAACTCCCGCCGGAACATCTTGTGCGGGGTGAGGCTGTCGATCAGCGGCGCGTTGGACACGGTCGCGCGCGGCCGGTTGACCCGGAACAGCTCCTGCGGGACCGGGCGGCCGATGCCCGCCATCTTGCCCACGACCACGTCGGCCTCGTTGGCCTTGCCGTAGTCGTACATCCGCTCCAGGGCCTCGTCGCCCAGCCAGTCGTCGTGGTCGACGAACATGACGTACTCGCCCTGGGCGGCCTCGATGCCGGTGTTGCGGGGCTTGCCCGACCAGCCGGAGGACTCCTGGTGGATGACGTGGAAGTGCGGGTGCTCGGCGGCGAGCTGGTCCAGGCGGGCCGGGGTCTCGTCGGTGGAGCCGTCGTCGACGAAGAAGACCTCGAACTCGTCCGGGGTCAGGCTCTGCCGGAGCAGGCCCGTGATGCAGTCCTCGACGTATTTGCCGGGGTTGTAGACCGCGATGACGACGCTGACCTTGACCGTCACGCCGTGTTCTCCTTCAGATGGACCCGGTGGATCTCCGGGAAGGCCTCGGTGAGGGCCGTACGCCAGTCGCGCAGCGGCTCGATGCCGGCCTCGGCGAACCGGCCGTGACCGAGGACGCTGTAGGCGGGGCGGGGCGCGGGGCGCACGAAGGCCTCGCTGGTGGTGGGACGGACCCGGTCCGGGTCGGTGCCGAGCAGCCGGAAGATCTCCTGGGTGAAGCCGTGCCAGGTGGTCTCGCCGGAGTTGGTGCCGTGGTAGACGCCGGCCGGGGCGGTGCCGGCCAGGGCGCCGAGGCCCAGCTCGACCAGCAGGCCCGCGAGGTCGGCGCTCCAGGTGGGCTGGCCGCGCTGGTCGTCGACGACGTCCAGGGTGTCCTTGATGCCCTCGAGCTTGATCATCGTCTTGACGAAGTTGGGGCCGCCGGTGCCGTAAAGCCAGGCGGTGCGCACGACGTACCCGCGCTCGGTCGCCAGGACCGCCTTCTCCCCGGCCAGCTTGGTGCGGCCGTAGGCGCTGCGGGGCGCGGTGGGGGCGTCCTCGGCGTAGGGCGTGGTGGCGTCCCCGGCGAAGACGTAGTCCGTGGAGACGTGCAGCAGGACGGCGCCGGTGCGGGCGCAGGCCTCGGCGAGGTGGCGCGGCCCGTCGCCGTTGATGGCGAGCGCCTCGTCCTCACGGGTCTCGGCGTCGTCGACGGCCGTCCAGGCGGCGCAGTTGACGACGACGGCGGGCCGGTGCTCTTCGAGTGCCGCGCTGACGGCGTCGGCGTCGGTGAGGTCCAGCGCCTTGCGGTCGAGGGCGACGTACCGCTCCCCCGACTGCGCCAGCCGGGCCAGGACGTCCTGGCCCAGCATGCCGCCCGCGCCCGTGACCAGCCAGGTGCGGTTGTCGGTCACAGCGCGGCCCGCTCCTTCAGCGGCTCCCACCAGGCGCGGTTGTCGCGGTACCACTGCACGGTCTCGGCGAGGCCCTGCTCGAAGGACTTGCGGGGCTCGTAGCCGAGCTCCTCGCGGATCTTCGTGCAGTCGACGGAGTAGCGGCGGTCGTGGCCCTTGCGGTCCTCGACGTACTCGACGCTGGTGTCCCAGTCGGCGCCGCAGGCCTTCAGCAGCAGACCGGTGAGCTCCTTGTTGGAGAGCTCGGTGCCGCCGCCGATGTTGTAGACCTCGCCGGCCCGGCCCTTGGTGCGCACCAGCTCGATGCCCTGGACGTGGTCGTCGATGTGCAGCCAGTCGCGGACGTTGCCGCCGTCGCCGTACAGCGGGACCTTCTTGCCGTCGAGGAGGTTGGTCACGAAGAGCGGGATGACCTTCTCGGGGAAGTGGTGGTGCCCGTAGTTGTTGGAGCAGCGGGTCACCCGCACGTCGAGGCCGTGGGTGCGGTGGTACGACAGCGCGATCAGGTCGCTGGACGCCTTCGCCGAGGAGTACGGCGAGTTGGGCTCCAGCGGGTGCGTCTCGGGCCAGGAGCCCTCGTCGATCGAGCCGTAGACCTCGTCGGTGGAGATGTGCACGAAGGTCTTGATGCCCGCGCGGTGGGCCGCGTCGATGAGGGTGTGGGTGCCGACCACGTTGGTGCGCACGAACTCGGCGCCGCCGTCGATGGAACGGTCGACGTGCGACTCGGCGGCGAAGTGCACCACCTGGTCGTGCTCGGCCATCAGCTTGCCGACCAGCTCGGGGTCGCAGATGTCGCCCTGCACGAAGGCGAAGCCCGGGTGCTCGCGCACCTCGTCGAGGTTGGCCGGGTTGCCCGCGTAGGTCAGCTTGTCGAGGACGGTGACCGCGACGTCACCGGGGCCCTCGGGGCCGAGCACGGTACGGACGTAGTGCGAGCCGATGAAGCCGGCACCGCCGGTCACCAGAATCCGAGTGGTCATGAAGAGATCTGCACCTTGCTGTGATCACCGAGCACGAGCCGGTGTGCCTTGGGGTTACGGGGCGCGGGCGTGACCTCCACGTCACGTCCGATGAGCGAGGCCTCCACGCGGCGCACGCCGGTCACGGACGAGCCGCGCAGCACGATGGAGTACTCGATTTCGCTGTCCTCGATCCGGCAGTCCTCGGAGACGGACGTGAACGGGCCGATGTAGGCGTCGTTGACCACCGTGCCGGCACCGATGATGGCAGGACCGACGATCCGGCTGCCACTGACGCTGGCACCCGCCTCGATCCGGACCCGGCCGATGATCTCGCTGGACTCGTCGACCGTGCCCTCGTTCACCGGGTCGACCGTCTCCAGGACCGACCGGTTGACCTCCAGCATGTCGGTGACGTTGCCGGTGTCCTTCCAGTAGCCCGAGATGGTCGTGGAACGGACGTCACGCTTCTGGTCGATCAGCCACTGGATCGCATGGGTGATCTCCAGCTCCCCGCGCCAGGACGGCTCGATGGAGCGCACGGCCTCGTGTATGGCCGGCGTGAAGAGATAGACACCGACGAGGGCGAGGTCGCTCTTGGGCTGCTTGGGCTTCTCCTCCAGGCCCACCACCCGGCCGCCGGCGTCGAGCTCGGCGACACCGAAGGAGGTGGGGTTGGGGACGCGGGTCAGCAGGATCTGCGCCTCGGGGCGCTCGGCGCGGAACTCGTCCACCAGACCGGTGATGCCACCGACGATGAAGTTGTCGCCGAGGTACATGACGAAGTCCTCGTCACCGAGGAACTCCTGCGCGATGAGCACGGCGTGGGCGAGGCCCAGCGGCGCGTCCTGCGGAATGTAGGTGACCTTGATCCCGAACTGGGAGCCGTCGCCCACCGCCTCGCGGATCTCGTCCGCGGTGTCGCCGACGACGATCCCGACCTCGCTGATCCCGGCCTCGGCGATGGCCTCCAGGCCGTAGAACAGGACTGGCTTGTTGGCGACCGGCACCAACTGCTTGGCCGAGGTGTGGGTGATCGGGCGGAGGCGGGTGCCCGCTCCCCCGGAGAGCACGAGAGCCTTCACGAAAATCCCTATTTGTCTAAATTAAGCGTCAATCTCGGCTCACATCATAACCCTGGGGACAGGCCGGGGATTCACCGGCCATTCACATGAGCGATCACCGGTTGACAACTGTCTGTCGGACGCAATAGCCACAGAATCACGAAATCCGCCCCCGGCGAACCGGGGGCGGAATTCGATCTCCAGACGATCTTCAGTTGGCCGAAATCATACGGTGACCGTCCGTCAGGCCTCGTCGGTCTGGGAGGAGACGGACGGCTGCGAGGGCTGCTCGGCCGCCACCGTCTTCTTCGACGCCGCCTTCTTCGCGGTCGTCTTCTTGGCGGCGGTCTTCTTCGCGGCCGTCTTCTTGGCAGCCGTCTTCTTGGTCGCGGCCTTCTTCGCCGTGGCCTTCTTGGCCGTCTTGCGAGCCGTCTTCTTGGCCGGAGCGGCCTCCTCGGCGGCCTCCTCCGCCACGACGGGCTCCGCCGGCTCGGCCGGGGCCTCCGCGGACGGCACGACCACGACGGCCGCCTCCTCGGACGCGGTGGGCGCGGTGGCCTTGCGGACGGCCCGGCGCCGCGGACGGGCCGGGGCGGCACTCTCGGCCACCGGCGCGGTCTCGGCCTCGGTCTCGGCATCGGCCTCGGCCGACACCACCGGGGCCTGATCCGCCTGCGGCTCGGCCACCGGCGCGGTCTCGGCGACCGTCACCACGGCCGCCTCGGCACCCGTCGGGGAACCGGCCGGAGCCGACGCCCTGCGGGTGGCACGGCGACGCGTACGGCCCTTGGGAGCGGCCTCGTCGGTGGAGGCGGGGGCGGACGCGGCCGACGCGGCCTCGACCACCGGGTCCTCCGCCGCGACCGGCTCGGCCTGCGCCTCGGCGGCCGTCTCCGGCTGCACGGGACGCTCGGCCTCGACCTCCGCGGACACGCTCTGAGCGGTCGGCACCTCGGCGCTCTCGGCAACCGGGGTCTCCTCGGCGGCCGGCTCCTCGTAGCCGCCCGACCTCCGCGTCCCGCCGCCCCGCGGCGCACCGGCCGGAGCCGACGCCCTGCGGCTCGCCCGGCGACGGCCACGCCCGCGCGTGGCGGCCGCCTCCGCCTCGGCGACGCTGCTGTACAGCTCCTCGTCGGGCGCGACTGTGTCCCATAGCGGCTTCGCCGCGGGCGTCGGGGCCAGGGAGACCGGCTCGGCCACCTCGGCGGCGAGCTCGGCCTCGGTCTCGACCTCCTCCGGCGCCTCGGGAGCCTCCACGGCGACCGCGGCCTCGTGGATGTGCTCGTGCCCGTCGCCGCCGCGCCCGCGCTTCTTGCGCTTGCCGCCGCCACCGGCGGAGCTCGGCTGCTCCATGTGCA
The DNA here is from genome assembly GCF_042669125.1 of Streptomyces sp. NPDC057253. Classification (NCBI taxonomy): domain Bacteria; kingdom Bacillati; phylum Actinomycetota; class Actinomycetes; order Kitasatosporales; family Streptomycetaceae; genus Streptomyces; species Streptomyces sp. NPDC057253. The sequence continues at coordinate 16,643 of NZ_JBHUXV010000063.1, forward strand.
CGATGACACCGCGGCCGTTGCAGTGCACGCAGGTCTCGGAGAAGGACTCCAGCAGGCCCTGGCCGACCCGCTTGCGGGTCATCTGGACCAGGCCCAGCGAGGTGACCTCGGCGACCTGGTGCTTGGTCCGGTCCCGGCCCAGGCACTCCAGCAGGCGGCGCAGCACCAGGTCCCGGTTGGACTCCAGGACCATGTCGATGAAGTCGATCACGATGATGCCGCCGAGGTCGCGCAGCCTGAGCTGGCGCACGATCTCCTCGGCCGCCTCCAGGTTGTTCCTGGTGACCGTCTCCTCCAGGTTGCCGCCCTGGCCGGTGAACTTGCCGGTGTTGACGTCGACGACGACCATCGCCTCGGTCCGGTCGATCACCAGCGAACCGCCGCTGGGCAGCCAGACCTTGCGGTCCAGCGCCTTGGCGAGCTGCTCGTCGATCCGGTACGTGGCGAAGACGTCGACCTCGGAGGTCCACTTCTGGAGCCGCTCGGCGAGGTCGGGGGCCACGTGGGAGACGTATCCGTGGACGGTCTCCCAGGCCTCCTGGCCGCTGACGACGACCTTGGAGAAGTCCTCGTTGAAGATGTCGCGGACGACCCGGACGGTCATGTCCGGCTCGCCGTAGAGCAGCGTCGGGGCGTTGCCGCTCCTGGCCTTCTTCTGGATGTCCTCCCACTGCGCCTGGAGGCGCTCGACATCGCGGCGCAGCTCGTCCTCGGAGGCGCCTTCCGCGGCCGTACGGACGATGACGCCCGCGTCCTCGGGGACGATCTTCTTGAGGATGGTCTTCAGCCGTGCCCGCTCGGTGTCGGGCAGCTTGCGGCTGATGCCGGTCATGGAGCCCTCGGGGACGTACACGAGGTAGCGGCCCGGCAGGGAGACCTGGCTGGTCAGACGCGCGCCCTTGTGCCCGATCGGGTCCTTCGTCACCTGGACGAGCACGGACTGGCCGGACTTCAGCGCGGACTCGATGCGGCGCGGCCCGTTGGCCATGCCGAGCGCCTCGAAGTTGACCTCACCGGCGTAGAGCACCGCGTTGCGGCCCTTGCCGATGTCGATGAAGGCGGCCTCCATGGACGGCAGGACGTTCTGGACCTTGCCCAGGTAGACGTTGCCGACGTAGGAGGTGGCCTGCTCCTTGTTGACGTAGTGCTCGACGAGCACGCCGTCCTCCAGCACGCCGATCTGGGTGCGCTCGCCGTGCTGGCGGACGACCATCACGCGCTCGACGGCCTCACGGCGGGCGAGGAACTCGGCCTCGGTGATGATCGGCACCCGCCGGCGGCCCTGCTCACGGCCTTCCCGGCGACGCTGCTTCTTGGCCTCCAGACGGGTCGAGCCCTTGATGGACTGCACCTCGTCGGACGGCTCGGACTTGGGGCGGGGCTCGCGCACCTTGACGACGGTCCGCTCGGGGTCGCCGTCACCGGGCTCGGTGTCGGTGGCGGAGTCCCCGGCCCGACGCCGACGGCGACGGCGGCGACGGCTGCTGGAGCTGGAGCCACCCGACTCCTCGGAACGGGCGTCCTCGTCGTCCTCGTCGTCTTGGTCGGCGTCGTCGTCCTGGCCGGACTGCTCGGCGGCGGCTTCGTCGGAGTCGTCCGACTCCTCGTCCCCGGACGCGTCGGCCGACTCGCCCCGGCGACGGCGACGGCCACCGCGCCGCCGGCGACGCCGCGACCCGGTCTCCTCGGCCTCGTCCTCGTCGAGCGAGTCCTCGGCGCCGTCGTCCGTCTCTTCTTCCTCTACGACGACCTCGGCGGCGGTCTCCCGCACCTCGGGCTCGTCGGCGGCACCCCGGCGCCGGCGGCGGCGCCGCGACCCGGTCTGCTCCTCGGCGATCTCCTCGACGGGCTCGGCGGACGGGACCGACGCGGCCGACGGGGCGGTCTCGGCCTGCTCGCTCTGCCCGGCCTCCGCCACGGCGGCAGCCTCGGCGGCGGCCCGCTGCGGGGTCTGGAACTGCGGCTCGGTGAAGACGGGCGCCTGGAACACGGCGACCGCGGGCCGCGCGGGGCGGCGCGAACCGTTCTCCTCGTCCTCGACACCGACGGCCTGCCGCGCGGGCTCGGAGAACCCGGTGGCGGCCTGGCGAACGGTACGACGACGCCCACGGCGGGGGGCGGGGTCCTCTACGGGGGCCTCGGTGACGGGCGCCTCCGTGGCAGCGCTCTCGGCTTCGGCAGTGTCGGCGGGCGCGGCGGTCTCCGCGGCCTCGGCGGCCGGTGCGGACACGCGGCGGGTGGCACGGCGACGGCGGCGCGGGGCGGCGTCCTCGGAGTCGGCGGCGGCGGCCTCGACAACCTCGACGGGCGCGGCGGTCTCGGCAGGCGCGGCGGTCTCGGCATGCGCCGGCTCGGCGGTCACCGGCTCGGCGCACGCGGCACCCTCGGCCGCCTCAGGGGCACCGGCCGGCGCGGCGGCACGCCGAGTGGCCCGGCGCCGGGTACGGGCGGCGGGCGCAGCGGTCTCCGCGGCGGGCGTCTCATCAGCGGCCTCGGCCGCGGCGGGCGCCTCGGCCACCGGCACCACGGTCTCGGCGGCCTCGGCCGCCGCGGGCGCCCCGGCGGGCGCGGAGGCCCGACGCGTGGCACGCCGACGCGGACGCGCGGCAGGCGCCTCGGTCTCGGCGCTCGCGGCAGTCTCCGCGCTCTCGACGTTCTCTACGTTCTCGTCGAGCTTCTCCTCCTCGTCCGTGACGAGGTCCTCGGCCTCCGCGGCCGGTATGGCCGGAGCGACGACCTCCTCGCCCGACGAGGCGGCATCGGTCGGCGGACCCGCCGGCCGGGACGCGGCACGGCGCCGACGACGCGGCGGCAGGGTGTCGCTGGGGGTGTTCGATTCGGAGCCCGTTGAGGACTCTGTGGGTTCGGTCGGCTCGAGCATGCGGGCTTGTCTCCCGTCAGGCTCCCGGGCGCCGCGCCTGGTCCGGCGGGGATGCCGGTGACGTCCGCGGCTCGCGCGATGCGCGGTGCCGCCGTCCGGGGCGCGGGCGCCGCACGGGAGCTCTCTGTGTCCTGTCTCGCCGGTTCCGTACGCCCTCTTGGCTACGGCCTGGCGAAAGTCTTCTGTGTGGGTGCGCTGCCCGACCCAGGTGGCTCCCGAGTACGAGGGCGGCGCTACGACGTCGGTCCTTCGCGGGACCTTCCTTACGCCGACGCCTTCGCGATGGCGGTCGCTTCGGCCGTTGAGTGGGCCTCGACTGCCTCGCGGTCGGGCGCGAGCGGGTCGGTCACCGTGCCGGTCTCTTCATCGAGCAGCCCCTGCGCCAGCCTGGTCACCGCTGCGGGGACCGGCGGCGCCAGGTCGGCCACGGCGCGGAGACCGGACAGGACGTCGTCGGGTCGTACGGCAGGCGTCACGTGCCGAACAACCAGCCGCAGTATCGCACAGGGCTGGTCCGTCGGCCTATCAGCAGGTTCACTGTGCGTTTCCAGTCGTACGACCGCGGGGCGGGCGTCGAAGGTCCGAAGGCCGTTCTTGGTGGTGCGCTGGACCTCGACCGCCTCGGCGGCATTGAACGCGGCGACCGCGCGCTCGGCCTCGGCCGGCTCCACTCCGTCCAGCCTGAGCTCCCACACGGAAGCCGTGAGCCGGTCGGCGAGCCCCGAGGTCCTGGCCTCGACCGCGTCGACGACGTCGAGCCCGGTGGGCAGCGACTCGTCGAGGAGGAGCCGGAGCTTCTCCGGGTCGCGCGCCTGGGTGAGCGCGATCTCCAGGTACTCCGCCTCACTGCCCGTGCCGGTGGGTGCGGCATTGGCGTACGACACCTTCGGATGCGGCGTGAACCCCGCCGAGTACGCCATGGGCACCTCGGCGCGGCGCAACGCACGCTCGAAGGCGCGCTGGAAGTCACGGTGGCTGGTGAACCGGAGGCGGCCGCGCTTGGTGTAGCGCAGTCGGATGCGCTGCACCGCCGGTGCGGGCGGCGGGCCTTCGGGCTGTCGCTTGCCCAGTGTCGCTCAGTCCTTCGTGAGTGCGGTCGTACTGCTACCAAGAGTACGTGTGTCGGCGCCCGTCGGTTCCCGCCGGGCCACCGCTTCCCTCGCACGGGGTTCGCCGAAGAGCATGCGCCGGAAGTCGGCACGGGCCTCCCGGACGCTCTCGCGGGCGGAGGCGAGCGCGGCCCGGGTGATACGGCCCACACTGCGGGCGGCCTCGGCGACCGGGCGCAGCACCACGTCCCGGACGACGTGCCCGACCGGCGTCAGCACGGTGCGGTACACCCAGCGCACCGGCTCGACGAAGATCCACCGGAAGAGGGTGCCGAGGAAGCGTCCGACGGCGAGCGAGATGTGCCCGGCGATCCGCCAGGCGTGCCCGAGCGCGTCCCACACCTCGCGCCCGATCACGGCGAGGACGCGTCCGACGGGCGTGAGGACCCAGCGCCACAGGGCGATCGCGGGCAGGACGAGCAGGACCCGCGCGATCCAGTAGAGGGCGACGCCGACGCCGTTGGCGATCGTGCCCGCGAGCCACACGAGCCCGCCGACGCACCAGGCGATGGCGCGCCCGATCGGCGTGAAGATCCAGGCGAGCACGGCTCCGACGCCCTTGAGGAGCCACAAGATCCCGTGCCCGACCGGGGTGAGCACACGCGCGTACACCCACTCCAGTCCGGCCACGACGACGCGGGCGACCCAGGCGATGCCGTGCCCGACCGGTGTCAGCACATGGCGGTACAGCCACACCAGGGGGATGACGAGCAGTACTTTGCCGAGCCAGCCGACGGCCTTGGCGAGGGGGACGACGACGTACCGCCACAGGGCCGTCAGCGGCCACACGACCAGCGCCCGCCACAGCGGCCGCAGCACACTGTCCCGCAGGAACCGCCCCACCACGACGAGCGCGTCCCACACCATGCGCACGGGCACTACCAGCACGAGCACGACGATCCGCACCGGAACGCGGATCGCGACGGTCAGACATCCCTCGGGCGCGGGGCGCTGCGGCGCGGGCTGCTTCTCCAGGTCCATAACGACGTAGACGCCTCAGTTCCCCGTACGGATCCAGTACCGAAGCTTTCCGCCCCGCTGGTCCTCGAATTCTCCGCCATTGGCCTCGATCACCTTACGAGAAGCGATGTTGTCGGTGTCACAGGTGACCAGGGCACGGTCGATCCCCAGGTGACGGCAGAGGGGCAGGGCGGCGCCGAGCATGGCGGTGGCCTGTCCCCGGCGTCGGGCGCCGGGGCGGACCGCGTAGCCGATGTGGCCGCCGAACTCCAGCAGGTACGGGCTGAGCCGGTGCCGGATGGAGAGTCTGCCGAGGAAGGTGTCGTCCTCGGCCCACCAGAGGTTCGTCATCTCCACCCAGTCCGGGCGGCGCGGCCGTTCGGTCTCGGCGAGCAGCATGTCCACGAGGGCCGCGAATCCCTCCGGCTCCTCCCACGTCCTCGCATACACGCCGACGTCCTCGCCCAGCAGCGCGGCCGCGTCGAGGTCGGTCTCCGTGAACTCCCGTACCGCGGCCAGGAAGGAGGCGTGGAAGCGAACGTCGGGTGAGGTGAGTCGGGGCATCTCCTCAGGATGGAGAAGGCCCGTGCAGTATGTCCCCATGATTACGCTCACGAAGGAAGACGGCCCCGCCGACCTGGACGGCGTGACCCATCTGTCCATAGGGGTCTCCTGGGACCCCACGGCCGGCGCCAGCGGCGGAGTGATAGGCAAGCTGCGCCGCAAGACCGGCACGGACCTGGACCTGATCGCCATCGCCATGCACGACGGCGACCCGGTACGCCTCGCGGGCCTCGACTCCCTCGACCCGATCGGCAACGGCTCCCTGCTGCACAGCGGCGACAACCAGACCGGCCACGGGGACGGCGACGACGAGACCGTCACCGTCGAGTTCGCGAAGATCCCACCGCACATCACATCGATCGTCTTCGTCGCCGCGGCCTACAAGAAGGGCAGCTCCTTCCAGAAGGCCCGCAACATCAGTTTCAAGGTCTACGACGCCACCGGCGGCAGCTCCCAGCAGGTCGCCGACATCTGGCCCAGCATGCTCACCACGGACAACGGCTGCGCCGTGGCCAAGGCGGTCCGGGTGGGCACCACCTGGAAGCTCGAAGTGATCAACGTGACAGGCAAGATCAAGCAGGGCGACGAACTGGCCCTGATGCGCTTCGCGGCGAGCAAGTAGCAGGTCATGAGCCGGAGGGCCACGGCAGACCGACCGTGGCCCTCGGCAACCCGCACCGGTCCACCGATGAGTTCCGCGGCCGGACGGGGTCTGCCCTGGCACAAGGCACATCCGCGCACGGCTCTGTGAGGGGACCCATGACCGCATACGCACTGCCTCCCGTCGTCGACACCGCCACGTGGCAGAACCGACTTGAGGCCCTGCGGGCCCGGGAGAAGGCCGCGACGCGCGAGCTGGACGCCATCGCCGCCGAGCGCCGGCGCCTGCCGATGGTGGAGATGCCGGAGTACACCCTGGAGGGCGAGGACGGCCCGGTCCGGCTGGCGGACGTCTTCGACGGCAAGCGGCAGCTGATCGTCTACCACCACATGTGGTTCGCCGGCAAGGAATGGCAGTGCCCGGGCTGCACGGGGTTCACCTCGCAGTTCACCCGTCTGGAGTTCCTCGACCACTACGACGCCCGGTTCGTCGTCGTCACCCAGGGCCCGATCAAGGAGGCCCTCGCCTACCGGCACCGGGTCGGCAACCGGATGCCCTGGTACTCGACCGCGAACAGCTCCTTCGGCAGCGACGTCGGTGCCCCGCCCGACGGCGGCTTCGCGGTCAACGTCTTCCTCCGCGACGGCGACACCGTCCACCGCACCTGGCACACCGACGGCCGCGGCACCGAACAGCTCAGCCACACCTTCGGCCTGATCGACCTCCTGCCCTACGGCCGCCAGGAGGAATGGCAGGACAGCCCCGAGAACTGGCCGCAGTCCCCCACCTACAGCCGCTGGCCGACCTCCCAGCACATCGCGTCCCTGTACGGCCCACCCGCCGACGACACCGTCTGACCTGCCCGCCCCCGCGGACCACGGTCGGCTCGGCGATCACCTCCTTCCGAACACATCAGGCGGCGCTGCGTTACCTCGTGGGCATCCTGGGCACTGGGGTCCCGGGACAGCCGACGAGAGGGGTCCGGTCATGCGGGAGTCGTCGCAGGACGTCACGGTCGTGACCCTCCTCGCGGATCCGGACGCGCCGACGGAGATCGCGCAGCGCCTGGCCCGAGTGCTCCCCGATCGGCTCGCCGAGAAGTCGGGCCAGGGGAAGCGGTTCGACGTCGAGGTGCTCAGTGAGCCGTTCACCGCGAAGACCGAGGACCTGCCCACGCTGACGCGCCGGATCCTGGACCGCGGGCGTGCGGAGAACTGGGACATCGTCGTGGCCCTCACCGATCTTCCCCTGCACACCCATGGGCGCAAGCTCGTCATGGACGTGAGCCAGGAGCACGGCTTGGCGCTGCTGTCCCTTCCCTCACTGGGCGGCCTGCGCTTTCGGCAGAGGGCCCTGCGGGCGGTGGAAGAGGTCGTGCTCAGCATCACGGGTAGGGACACGGATACGGGCGCACGGGACACCGGGTCCGAACAGCCTCCCCGGAGTACGCCGTTGGGACGCTTCACCGGTCGCCTCGCCGCCGTTCACCGGGGCCCGATCGGCGAGGAGGAGACCGCTGATCTCCGCTACGTCGTCAGCGGCCTGCGGGGTTATCTGACGGTGCTCGGCGGCATGGTCCGCGCGAACCGGCCTTGGCTCCTGGTCCCGGGGCTCTCCAAGGCCCTGGCCGCCGCACTCGCCACCGCGGCGATCGCCATCGTGAACTCCACCATGTGGAGCCTTTCCACGGCACTGAGCACACCGCGCCTCGTGATCGCGACGGTCGGCTCCATCGCCCTCATGATCGGATGGCTGATCGTCGACGCGCACCTGTGGCACCGATCATCGGATGCCTCGCCGGAGGCGAGGAAGAGAGCGGCCCTCTACAACGCGTCCACCGTCGTGACCGTCGGCATCGGAGTGCTCGTCTGCTACGCGGGCTTGATGGTCATCAACCTGGTCTGGGCTCTTTTCGTCCTCACCGACCGGGTGTTCGCCTCCACGACACAGAGTCCGCTGCACGCCTCGGACTACTGGACGCTGGCCTGGTTCGCCGCCTCGGTCGCCACGGTGGGCGGCGCGCTGGGATCAGGCCTGGAGAGCGACGAGGCCATCCGGGCAGCCGCCTACTCCAAGCGCGAACAGGAACGTCGCCGCATGCTCCAGGCCGAGGACGAGCAGCCGGAGAAATCAGCCGATCGATCGTGAAAAAGGCTGTTTCGTGTCGAGGGATGACGGGGACCCGCACCAGACGTCGTCGGAGCGCTGAAGCTCGGCCCAGCGGGTCGGCGGCCCGAACCCCACCGTTCCGCCTGACCCGCGTGAACGGCTCGCAGAGACGTGCCGGAGCCACCTCCCCCTCGTAGCACTTCCGAGAGTCAGGCGTTTTCGTGCGTCCCATTATCGCCGTGCCGCCGAAATGCCGCGGCACCGAGGGAAGTCATCATGAAAGCAGCCGTATACGAAGGACCGCGAACGGTCACGGTGAAGGACGTACCGGACCCGAAGATCGAGCATCCCTGCGACATCATCGTCAAGATCACCACCACCAACATCTGCGGTTCGGACCTGCACATGTACGAGGGCCGCACCTCGTTCGAGACCGGCCGCACCTTCGGACACGAGAACCTCGGCCAGGTCGTGGAGGTCGGCTCGGCCGTCCGCAAGGTCCAGGTCGGTCAGTACGTGGTCCTGCCCTTCAACATCGCCTGCGGCTTCTGCAAGCAGTGCGAGCGGGGTCTGACGAACTACTGTCTGACCATGCAGCCGGAACCGGCTCTCGCCGGAGCCGCCTACGGCTTCGCCGACATGGGCCCCTACCAGGGCGGCCAGGCGGAACTGCTGCGGGTGCCCTACGGCGACTTCAACGCGCTGCGCCTGGGCGAGGACGCCGCCGAGCGGCAGACCGACTACGTGATGCTCGCCGACATCTTCCCCACCGGCTATCACGCCACCGAGATGGCCAACGTCAAGCCGGGCGACCAGACGATCATCTTCGGGGCCGGTCCCGTCGGACAGATGGCGGCCTACTCCGCCCTGCTCAAGGGCGCCGGCCGCGTCTGGGTGGCCGACCACCAGCCCGACCGGCTGCGCAAGGCGGAGGAGATCGGGGCCATCCCCATCAACACCGCCGAGCAGGACCCGGCGGAGGTCGTCAAGGAGGCCACCCTCGGTCTGGGCGCCGACAACGGCTGTGAATGCGTCGGCTACCAGGCACACGACGCCCAAGGACACGAGGACGCCAGCCTCACCCTCAACGGCCTCATCGACTCGGTCAGGTTCACCGGCGACATCGGCGTGGTCGGCGTGTTCCTGCCGCAGGACCCCGGCGGCGAGGAGGCCCAGGGGGAGCTGGAGGCCCAGGGCAAGGTCCCGATCGACTTCGGACTGATGTGGTTCAAGGGCCAGCGCATGGGCACCGGGCAGGCGCCCGTGAAGAGGTACAACCGGGCACTGCGGGACCTGATCGCGGGCGGCAAGGCGAAGCCGAGCTTCATCGTCTCCCACGAACTCAGCCTGGACGAGGCCCCCACCGCCTACGAGCACTTCGACGCCCGCGACGAGGGCTGGACCAAGGTGGTCCTGCACCCCGACGGACAGGGCAACGGCCACAAGAAGTAGGGCGGCCGGAGCCGTTGGCCGGTCCGCTTCCCCCGGACGGGACCGGCCGACGGACCACGACGTCCAGCTCCGGCTTCGGCCGGGGCTGGACGGGCCGGCGTCGCCTGACGCCCCGTCACAGCCGTACTCCGGTCCCCTTCTGACCCGAACAACCCGACTTCCCTTCCTTCCAACCCCCGTGGGGAGCCCCATGACGACGGACACCCGCTCCGCATCCCACCTACGGCACGATCCGCTCGTACGCGGCCTCGGCTGGGCCAGCGCACTCCTGGGCGTGCCCCAGGTCGCCGCCCCGGGCGGCTTCGCGCGGGCCCTGGGCGTGGACGACGCCCTCCGGCACCGCTCGGCCACGACAGCCGTCGGTGTACGTGAACTGACGGCGGCGGCCGGGCTGTTGGGACGGCCGCACCCCGCCTGGCTCTGGGCCCGCGTCGGTGGCGACCTCATGGACCTGACGCTGCTGACCCGGGCCCTGAAGAACCACGACGGTCGCGGCCTGGGCCGCACCGTGGCCGCGACCGCCGCGGTCACCGCCATCACCGCCACGGACGTCTACGCGGCCGTGACCCGTACCCGTAGGAGCGCCCCCATGGAACTGACCGCGGCCACCACCGTCACCCGGACTCCAGAGGAGGTCCATGCCCTCTGGAAGGACCTGGAGCGGCTGCCGGACTTCATGGCGCACCTGGACGAGGTGCGCGTCACCGGCCCGCGCACCAGTCACTGGCGGGCCAGTGCGCCGTTCGGCAAGACGGTCGAGTGGGACGCCGAGACCACCCAGGACATCCCCGGCCAGCTGATCGCCTGGCGGTCGGTGGACGGCGCCGACGTCGACAACTCTGGCGAGGTCCGTTTCACGCCCGCCCCCGGCGACCGGGGCACGGAGATCCGGGTGACCCTGCGCTACGACCTGCCCGGCGGAGCACTCGGCAAGGCCGCGGCGCGCTACTTCGGCGAGGAGCCGCACCAGCAACTCGACGACGACCTGCGCCGGTTCAAGCAGATCGCGGAGACCGGCGAGGTCATCCGCTCCGAGGGCGCACCCGGCGGCAAGCGGGCCCGCGGCGAGTTCCCGCAGCACCCGGCCCGACCGCTGACCGAGGACGAACTGAAGGAGGCCCTGGCATGAAGGCGAACTGCTGGACGGGACGCAACTCGGTCGAGGTGCAGGAGGTCCCGGACCCGTCGATCCTGAACAACCGCGACGCCATCGTCAAGATCACCTCCACGGCGATCTGCGGCTCCGACCTCCACCTGCTCGACGGCTACGTCCCCACCATGCAAAAGGGCGACATCATGGGCCACGAGTTCATGGGAGAGGTCATCGAGGTCGGCCCCGGCGTCACCGACGGCACACTGCGCGTCGGCGACCGGGTCGTCGTCCCCTTCCCCATCGCGTGCGGCGCCTGCGCGTCCTGCCGCGCGGAGCTGTACTCCTGCTGCGAGAACACCAACCCCAACGCCGGCATCTCGGAGAAGATGTTCGGCCACCCCACCGCCGGCATCTACGGCTACTCCCACCTCACCGGCGGCTTCGCCGGCGGCCAGGCCGAGTACGCCCGCGTGGTGCTCGCCGACACCAACGCCCTCAAGATCGAGTCGGACCTCACCGACGAACAGGTGCTGTTCCTGTCCGACATCCTGCCGACCGGGTTCATGGGCGCCGACATGTGCGACATCGAGCAGGGTGACGTCGTCGCCGTCTGGGGCGCCGGTCCGGTCGGCCAGTTCGCCATGGACAGCGCCCGGGTCCTGGGCGCGGAGAAGGTCATCGCGATCGACAAGGAGCCCTACCGGCTCGACATGGCGGCGGCCCAGGGCTACACCACCATCAACTTCGAGGACACCGACGTACGGTCGGCCCTCCTCGAACTCACCGGCGGCCGGGGCCCCGACAAGTGCATCGACGCGGTCGGCATGGAGGCCACCCACGGTGCCTCCCACGTCCACCTCTACGACCGCGCCAAGCAGGCGGTCCGCTCCGAGACCGACCGCCCGCACGCCCTGCGCCAGGCCATCATGTCCTGCCGCAGCGGCGGCGTGGTCTCGGTCATCGGCGTCTACGGCGGCATGATCGACAAGTTCCCGGCGGGCGCCTGGATGAACAGGTCCCTGACCCTGCGCACGGGCCAGTGCCACGTACAGAAGTACATGAAGCCGCTACTGACCCTGATAGAGCAGGGCAAACTGGACCCCACCAGGATCATCACCCACCGCCTCCCCCTGACCGAGGCCCCCACCGGCTACGACCTCTTCAAGAACAAGCAGGACCACTGCGAAAAGGTCGTCCTCAAACCCTGAAACCCGCCACCCACGGCCACCGCAGCTCCTTCTGCGGTGGCCCAGTGGGCGCCGTCCGCTGCCCGGGAGAAGGCGAGTCTGGGCTGGAACTCCCCCCACCGCCCAAAGGGGCTCGCCCCCTCCTCAGTGCGAATGACCACTCGACGCCGGCGTCGGGCCGGCGTTCTTCACCGTCAGCGGAAGCAGCTTCTTGCCCGTCGGGCCGATCTGGATGTGCGTGTCCATCTGCGGGCGAATACACATCACAACACGGCCACAGTGACACGGCGGAGCTACACGGAGCACATGATCTCCTTCAGCGCCGATAACAACAGGGGGGACCGTGCCGCGCATCACCGTACTGTTCGCTGTCGTCATACTCGCCAGCCTCACTGCCTGTGGAAGCAGGGATGAAGCCCGCTACCCAGCCGCACATCCGAAGGGCACGCCAACCGTCGGCAAGGAGGACTACCTCAGGGTGGCTCGTAGCCTGCCCTACACAGAGAGTCGGCCGACGGATCAAGAGCTCGCCGCCCTCCCACCGAAGTGGTGTCACGGCCTGGCGCAGGGACACGACGTGGAGTATCTGTTCAGTTTCACCGGAGACGACCTGTACCCAGCAGGCCAGGACTGGGGCATGTTGGAGGCCGACGCCAACGACCTACTGACAACCGGCGTGAACGTCTTCTGTCCGCAGTACTGGAAACAGGTGAAGCAAGACCTCCAGGCCAACGGCGGCTTCTGAGGGTGCCCGAAAGTTGCGCACCGTTTCGCCGAGCCGAGGGCGGGGCGCGTGGTCTCAACGCCAACGCAACGAGGGGCAGGGCTCTAACCCACGCTGCCGGGCCCGCACCCGCCCCCTGATGCCGGAAGCCCGCAGTCGCGTCAGACAGCAACACCCGGGATCAGCGCCACCAGGCCGGGAAGAAAGCTGCCCACCGCCGCCAGGGTCACGAGGGCAGCTTTGCCGTCCGAGAACAGCCCAGAGCAGAACTCGCGCACGCGGCGCCGAAAGATCAGCATCTTGAGCTTCTGCCAGCGGTGTTGATGAATGTGGCAGCCCATGAGGATGCCGGTCGCGTTGTTACGGCACCCGTCGGTCCGTCCTCGAACCGGCGCCCCGCAGGTCACCGGAGCTTGGAAGAAGGACCACAGCAGGACCAGCACCGACAGGACGATAATCACCACAGGGCCGGCTGCCGCGTTGATCCATGCCGCGATGAGAAGCGCCCCGGCCAGGACACCCCACCACTGCCCCAAACCACCGAACCGACTGCTTCTCGCCCCCGAAGTCGCCATGCCAGTAATCGTGGCTACAGACCTAGCGAATCATGCACCCAGCAGACGATATGACCGAAAGGAGGCCCCGGGGCTCATACCCACTCCGCCGAGGAGGCGATCCGCGACGGACCTCCAGGACCTGGCAGCGGCGTCCGGCGGGACGCCGACAACGCTGCGGGGCGAGGAGTCGAAGCGCCAGCTGCAACAAGCGCAGCCTGCAACTCGTCCTCGCTCGCCCCCGCCAGCGCCTCAACCACCCGATCGAGTGCCTCGCTCACCTCAGTGAGAGTGACCACTCGAAGCGGGCGTCGGACCAGCGTTCTTGACCGTCAGCGGAAGCAACTTCTTCCCGGTCGGGCCGATTTGTATGGCCGTGTCCATCTGAGGGTACATGCCATGAGCCATCGGCTTGAGAAGCGGCGGGCGTTCGTGCGATTCCTTCCGGGGGCGGACGTTTCACCGTGGTTCCCCGCTCGATCTGGCGTGGCCTGACGCCTCCTCGGCCCAAGGACGACAGTCAGTGGCTGCGGGGTGCGTACATGATCACTGCCATGCCCGCGAGGCACACCAGGGCGCCGATGACGTCCCACCGGTCGGGCCGGTAGCCGTCGGCGACCATGCCCCAGGCGATCGACCCGGCCACGAAGATCCCGCCGTAGGCCGCGAGGATGCGCCCGAAGTGGGCATCGGGCTGGAAGGTGGCGACGAAGCCGTAGGCGCCCAGGGCCACGACACCGGCTCCGACCCATAGCCAGCCGCGGTGCTCGCGGATGCCCTGCCAGACCAGCCAGGCGCCGCCGATCTCGAACAGGGCGGCGACGACGAACAGGGCAACGGAACGAGCGATGTTCATGCCGACTGACCCTACCCACGACCCCTGTTCGTGATCTTCAGGAGATCCCCGGAGCCCTGGCAGCCGCACCCGCCCTCACCAGCGGCCTTCGGCGTGCAGGAGCAGGTTCGGCGGCGCCGGCCCAGCCACCAGGTTGCGGCGGCGAGCACCGCGAGGACGATGGCGACGGAGGGCAGTCGACCCACCACCGCCCCGGCGCCTGCCCCCAGGACGCCCGCCGTGATCAGGACGGGCAGCGCGCAGCACGCCACACATGCCAGCGCCGCTAGCCCGCCGAGAACCTTCGGGGTGCGGTGGCGGCGGTTAGCAGCAGGGGCCGGCATGGCGGTTCTCCTCGGCGAGGTCGGTGAAGGGGATGGGACAGCAGGCGCTGGACGCGCAGAGAGTCAGGTCGTCGCAGCCCGCCTCGACCGCCGAAACCAGGGCGGTGCGGATCGTGGTCAGGTCGGCGATCTTCGCGTCGACCTCGGCGAGCTTCGCCTGTGCGCGCTCCTGGAGCCCCGCCACGGGGCGGCCGTGACGATGGCGGCCCGTCTCCAGCAGCTCGGCGACCTCCTCCAGGGTGAACCCGAGCCGCTGGGCTGCCTTGATCACCCGCAGCGCGGTCACCGCGTGCTCGCCGTACAGTCGGTGGCCGCCCGGGCTGCGCGCGGGGTCGGCCAGCAGGCCGCGCCGCTCGTAGTAGCGCAGAGTCTGGATGTTCACCCCCGCCGCAGCGGCGACCTGCCCGCTGCGCAGACCCGCGCTCACGGCTGCATCTCCGCAATTCGTGCGGCCAGCGCGTCCAGGACGGCCTCGTGGGCCGCGTCCACGGTGATATCCAGGTCCATCCGTTCCTCGCCGGGGACGGTGGTGAAGGTGAAGAACGAGCAGCAGCCGCTCTCCCGCGCCACCAGGTCCCGCGTCCGCTCCTCGACGCCCGGCCCGCCGGTCAGCTCCAGGTGCAGCCGCAGCGGCTCGGGCCTCGATGACGAGGTCAGTCGCTCCGAGAGCAACGCGTCCCACTCCGTGACCCGCAGGGGCCGCTCCTCGGTGGGCAGCGTGCAGGACTGCGGCACCCACGCCAGATCGCTCATCGCCATCACTCCCGTCGACACGTCCCCGTGGCGGGAACAGCTCCGACGGTAAACCTGTACCTGGGTACCGTTTGCAAGCGGCCGGCACGGTCAGTCCAGCGCGGTGCCGGTGCTTGCCTTGCCCGCGGCGAGCGCGAACGTCACCGCGACCGCATCTGAAGTCGTCGGTCTCCGCGTGCCGCCATTGCCGTCGGCTGTTCGGTGTCGGTGTCAGTCCGCCTGTTCGGCCGGACGCAGGTCCGCGCTCCACTTTTCCTCGATGCGGCCGAATTTCCAGACCGCCAACGCGATGATCCAGGTGGCGAAGAACAGCCCGACGATGACGAAGCCGATCACGTTGAGGTCGAGGCCGGAGACCCAGTCCCAGAAGAAGCCGTGCAGGTCGAGCTTGTCGGCGAGCAGGCCGAGCAGTTCGACGGTGCCGATGATGAGGGCGACGGCGACGGACAGGCCGGTGATGGTGAGGTTGTAGTAGACCTTGCGGACGGGCTTGGAGAAGGCCCAGCCGTACGCGAAGTTCATGAACGAGCCGTCGATGGTGTCCAGCAGGGACATTCCGGCGGCGAAGAGGACCGGCAGGCACAGGATCGCGTACCAGGGGAGGCCGGATGCGGCACCGGATCCGGCGAGTACCAGCAGGGCGATCTCGGTGGCGGTGTCGAAGCCGAGGCCGAAGAGGAGTCCGAGCGGGTACATCTGCCAGGGCTTGGTGATCGACTTCATCACGCGGCCGAGGAGGCGGTTCATGAAGCCGCGCTTGTTCAGCTGCTCCTCCAGGGCGGCCTCGTCGAAGTGGCCGGAGCGCATCTGCCGGAAGACCTTCCAGATCCCGGCCAGGATGACGATGTTGATGATGGCGATGACGTAGAGGAACGTGCCGGAGACGGTGGTGCCGATGAGGCCGGTGACGTCGTGCAGTTCCGAGTTGTCGTT
The DNA here is from genome assembly GCF_042669125.1 of Streptomyces sp. NPDC057253. Lineage (NCBI taxonomy): Bacteria > Bacillati > Actinomycetota > Actinomycetes > Kitasatosporales > Streptomycetaceae > Streptomyces > Streptomyces sp. NPDC057253. The sequence goes on from NZ_JBHUXV010000063.1 coordinate 32,742, forward strand.
CTTCACCGGCGAGGCGAGGGTCTTGATGCCCAGCGAGAGCAGGAGGGCCAGGCCGAAGACGATGCTGGAGTGGCCCAGGGAGAACCAGAAGCCGACCGACAGCGGGCGCTGGCCGTCCTCCATGAGCTTGCGTGTCGTGTTGTCGATCGCGGCGATGTGGTCGGCGTCGAAGGCGTGCCGCATGCCCAGGGTGTACGCGGTCACGCCGATACCGATGCCGAAGCTCTTGGTGCCCAGGCTGTAGTGCTCCGGGGCGACGATCGCCACCAGCGTGAACCAGCCGATGACGTGCAGCGCGATGACGAAGGCCGCCATGCCCGCGGCACGACCCCACTCAGCGCGGCTCATGGATGCGGCTATGCGCAGCCGGCGGGGCCGGGAGGTGTCCGTGGTCGGGGGCGCGGTGGTCATGGTCCTTCTTTCTCCGTGCGCGGCACGCGGGCGCCAGCCAACCTAGGCGCGCCTCGGTCGTAACTGCAACAAAGGTGCAGTAATGCTTGAGAGGCCCAGATTCGCTGCTCGCAGGGGTTGTCCCTGGGGATTTCGCGCATTGGCGACACGAAGGTGCGCGGGGCCGGCCAAGTCCGGCGGACGCCGGTTGAGAAGACGATCACCTTCGGAAAGGACCGCACCACGTCAGGTGCCGCACCACCGCAAGCTGTCGGACCGACCCCGCTGCGACCCATGCTGATGCAATTGCTACGTTGTTGCAAGTATCTCGCAATAACGTCGTAGGCTGTCTCGGGACGATCAACCCACCTAAGGAGACGCGCCTGATGGGCACCTACGCGCTTCCCGACCTGCCCTACGACTACTCAGCGCTCGCCCCGGCCATCACGCCGGAAATCCTGGAACTGCACCACGCCAAGCACCACGCTGCTTACGTCAAGGCAGCCAACGACACGCTGGAGCAGATCGCGGAGATCCGCGACAAGGACCAGATCACGCCCACCGGCCTCGTGGGCCTGGAGAAGACCTTCGCCTTCAACCTCTCCGGGCACGTCCTGCACTCGATCTTCTGGCAGAACCTCTCCCCGAACGGCGGCGACCGCCCCGACGGAGCACTCGCCACCGCGATCGACGAGCACCTGGGCGGCTTCGAGGTGTTCAAGAAGCAGCTCACCGTGGCCACCACTGCTGTACAGGGCTCAGGCTGGGGCGTGTTGGCCTGGGAGCCCCTGGGCAAGCGCCTGATCGTGGAACAGGTCTACGACCACCACGGCAACGTCGGCCAGGGCAGCACCCCCCTGCTCGTCTTCGATGCCTGGGAGCACGCCTACTACCTGCAGTACAAGAACGTCCGCCCCGACTACGTCACCAAGCTCTGGGACCTGGTCAACTGGGAGGACGTCGCCGCCCGCTACGCCGCGGCCACCGGCGCCTGACCGGCGCCATCGGGCCCTGATCAGGTTCCAGAGAGTCCGAGCCGGGGGTGAGGGCGTTGGAAGACGAAGATCACCGACGCCCTCAACCCATCGACTGCCCCAGCCCTCATCAGCGTGCCGGCCGACCCCCCGCCGGAGGCATTGCCCTGCCCGTGACCCGCTCTGCGTGGTGATTGATTCATGGCCACCCAGCCCCATCCACCTGTGGGCGCGCGGCGGCGCAGCCGGGGCTGGAATCAACGGAGAAGGCGGTAACTCAGCAGCGCTGCTCGGGTCCCGACCACACCACCTCGCAGACGATCTGCGAGGCGCCTCCAAGGCTCGGCAATGGCGTTCGGCGGGCCGTCGCCGGGACCGCGGGGCGAGTATGCGACGCGCCGACCGCTGCCAGCGCAGCCGCCACCTCGTCCTCGCTCGCCCCCGCCAGCGCCTCAACCACCCGATCGAGTGCCTCGCTCACCTCAGTGAGAGTGACCGCTCGAAGCCGGCGAAGGCCCCGCGTTCTTGACAGTCAGCGGCAGCAACTTCTTGCCCGTCGGGCCGATTTGTACGGCCGTGTCCATCTGCGGGCACCGTACGAACCACAACCGCTCAAGCTTGCCGCCGGGAGAGCGACAGCCGGCGCCGCTCTCGGTCAATGTCCACGACGACGACCGTCAGCTCATCGCCGACCTGCACGACATCCTCCGGCGCGGACACGGGCACCGGGCTCAGCTCGGACAGATGCACCAGACCCTCGATACCGTCGGCGAGTTCCACGAAGACACCGAATGGGACCAGTTTCGTCACCCGCCCACTCAGCCTCTGTCCCACCACAATGCCGTCGACGAACACCAGGAAGGGGTCCGGCTCCATCGCTCGCAGGGACAGCCGGGCTTCCCCGTTCCACATGTCGAACTGCAAGAACTCGCACGACACCCGCTGCCCGACCTCGACGACGTCGGAAGCCGCATCGAAATGACGCCAGGACAGCTCGGGATACGTGATGAAGCCGACGCCCGGATATACCGGGTGCTCAGGGCCCTCATCCAGCGCCACGAAAACCCCGAACGACTCGATCGCCGCCACCGTGCCCGTCAAGCACTCACCAGGACGAAGTCTTTTGAGGAACGTCCAGAGCTCCGGGTTCTCAACGGCCGCCATCGACCAACCCCGCCCTCGTCCGCATCCACCGCCATCACCTCGCCGGCGACCCTCTGTCCGACCACAGCGACGTCGGCGAAGCGCCGGCGCCAGGAACCGTCCAACGGCCCCACCGTCCCGAGCGGCCGGTCGGCGAAGCCGTCCAGAAGCACCGATATCCCAGACCGGGAAACCGCAGCGACCGTCCCGCGGCAAACTTCCCCGACACCGATCGCCGCCAGAAACTTGCGCACGTCCCCTCCAGCCGACGCATTCCCCATATCGCGAAGGCTCTCACGGAGGGACCGCTAAACCCACTCCACCTCGGACTCAATGACTGCGCTGCTCCCCAACACGGGCAGAGGCGTACAGGAAGAGATCGACGGCGCCAATGGACGCGGGAGCGAAGTACTCAAAGCGGCCATCAGCCCAGCCACGTCCTCCTCGCGCGCGCCCGCCAGCGCCTCGATCACCCGATCGAGTGCCTCGCTCACCTCAGTGAGAGTGACCACTCGAAGCCGGCGCCGGACCACCGTTCTTGACCGTAAGAGGAAGCAGCTTCTTCCCGGTCGGGCCGATTTGTATAGCCGTGTCCATCTGCGGACACACCCCACAGTCAAAGCAAGGCGTCCACCGGCAGTCCTCGACCTCCGTCTCGTCGAGGGCGTCCTGCCAGTCCTCCCAGAGCCAGTCCTTGTCGAGGCCGGAGTCCAGGTGGTCCCAGGGGAGGACCTCCTCGTAGGTCTTCTCGCGGGTGGTGTACCAGTCGACGTCCACGCCGAAGGCCGGCAGCGTCTTGTCGGCGCAGGCCATCCAGCGGTCGTAGGAGAAGTGCTCGCGCCAGCCGTCGAAGCGGCCGCCGTCCTCGTAGACGGCCCGGATGACCGCGCCGACCCGGCGGTCGCCCCGGGAGAGGAGGCCTTCCACGATGCCCGGCTTGCCGTCGTGGTAGCGGAAGCCGATCGAGCGGCCGTACTTCTTGTCGCCGCGGATCTTGTCGCGGAGCTTCTCCAGGCGCGCGTCCGTCTCCTCGGCGGAGAGCTGCGGGGCCCACTGGAACGGCGTGTGCGGCTTGGGGACGAAGCCGCCGATCGACACCGTGCAGCGGATGTCGTTCTGGCCGGAGACCTTGCGGCCCTCGGCGATCACCTTGGTGGCCATGTCGGCGATCTGGAGGACGTCCTCGTCGGTCTCCGTCGGCAGGCCGCACATGAAGTACAGCTTCACCTGGCGCCAGCCGTTGCCGTACGCCGTGGAGACCGTGCGGATGAGGTCGTCCTCCGAGACCATCTTGTTGATGACCTTGCGCATGCGCTCCGAGCCGCCCTCGGGGGCGAAGGTCAGGCCCGAGCGGCGGCCGTTCCTCGTCAGTTCGTTCGCCAGGTCCACGTTGAAGGCGTCCACGCGGGTCGACGGGAGGGACAGACCGATCTTGTCCTCCTCGTACCGGTCCGCCAGGCCCTTGGCGATGTCGCCGATCTCCGAGTGGTCCGCCGAGGACAGGGAGAGCAGGCCCACCTCCTCGAAGCCCGTCGCCTTCAGGCCCTTCTCCACCATGTCGCCGATGCCCGTGATGGAACGCTCACGGACCGGGCGGGTGATCATGCCCGCCTGGCAGAAGCGGCAGCCGCGAGTGCAGCCGCGGAAGATCTCCACCGACATGCGCTCATGGACGGTCTCGGCCAGCGGGACCAGGGGCTGCTTCGGGTAGGGCCACTCGTCCAGGTCCATGACGGTGTGCTTCGACACCCGCCACGGCACCCCGCTGCGATTGGGGACCACACGGGCGATACGGCCGTCCGGCAGGTACTCCACGTCGTAGAACGCCGGGATGTACACCGAACCGGTGCGGGCGAGCCGGAACAGGACCTCCTCGCGGCCGCCCGGCCGGCCCTCCGCCTTCCAGTCACGGATGATCTTCGTCATGTCGAGCACGGCCTGCTCGCCGTCGCCGATGATCGCCGCGTCGATGAAGTCCGCGATCGGCTCGGGGTTGAACGCCGCGTGGCCGCCGGCCAGCACGATCGGGTCGTCCAGGCCCCGGTCCTTCGACTCCAGCGGGATGCCCGCCAGGTCCAGGGCGGTGAGCATGTTGGTGTAGCCCAGCTCCGTGGAGAAGGACAGACCGAACACGTCGAAGGCGCCCACCGGGCGGTGGCTGTCCACCGTGAACTGCGGGACCCGGTGCTCCCGCATCAGGGCCTCCAGGTCCGGCCACACGCTGTACGTGCGCTCGGCGAGGACGCCCTCCTGCTCGTTCAGGACCTCGTAGAGGATCATGACGCCCTGATTGGGCAGCCCGACCTCGTAGGCGTCCGGGTACATGAGCGCCCAGCGGACGTCGCAGGACTCCCACGGCTTGACGGTGGAGTTGAGCTCTCCGCCGACATACTGGATCGGCTTCTGCACATGCGGGAGCAGAGCTTCGAGCTGCGGGAACACCGACGCGGCGGTTTCGGCTGACATCTCGCACTTCCATGGACTGACAGGGGTGACCACCCAGCCTAACGCGGCGATGACCACCCCCCGTACGCCCCGAGGGCTCAGAGCCCGTCCGCCGCGCCCTTCACGCCGTCCCAGAACCCGGGCAGCTCCGCCTCCACGGCCGCCGCGCGCTGCTCCTCACGGCCGTACAGCAGCCCGTACGTGAAGGCGCTCTCCCCCGCCGCGTGGGCGACCGCGGACAGCTCGCGCAGGGTCCCCCGGGCCATCACGCTGTCCTGGTGCTCCCCGAGCAGGTTCTGGAGCGACTTCATGGACTTGACCAGGGACTTGGCCGGATCCCCGAGAGCCGGGCGGGCCGCCTCGGCCGCGTAGCGGGTGCGCTTGGTCTTCTTGCGGGCCTCGTGGATCGCGACATCGCGGTCGGTGCCGGGCTCCAGCTCCAGCGCCTGCCCGACCAGCGCGGAGACCTTCTTGAAGTCCTTGGTCACGGCCTTGGCGATCACCTTGTGCGGCTTCTTCCCGGCCGCCTTCAGCAGCGGCGGGTCCGCGATCAGCGCGTCCAGGGCGTCGAGCAGCGCGAGATAGCGGTGCGAGTCCAGGACGCCGATCAGCCGCGCGCTCGCGCCGCCGGGACTGTCCCCCGCCCAGACGCGCAGCCGCTCGGCCACGGGCCCCGAGACCAGCGCCCCGGGCACCTCGCCGAGGGCCGTGGACAGCCGCTCGGCCAGCACCTCGCGATCCCGGTCCACGCCCAGCTCCCCGGCGAGCCACTTCAGCTCGTCGCCGATCGGGTCGGTGACGGCCCGGTCCAGGACCTTGCCGTACGACTTGAAGGTGCTGCGCAGCCGACGGGTGGCGACCCGCATGCTGTGCACGGAGTCCTCGGCGTCCTGGCGGACGGCGGGGTCGAGCGCGACGACCGCGTCCCGTTGGGCGCGGACGTAGGCGAGGACGTGGTCGCCTGCCGTCACGGGGTCGCCCACGTCGGGGGCCTGCCTCCGCGGGGCCGTCTCCGCGAGGGCCCTGGCCAGCTTCGAGGAGGACCCGGACGGCCGTACGCCCGCCTTGCGCAGCCGTTTCTCCACCTTGTCGAGGAAGGCGGGGTCGCCGTCGTCGGCGAGCTCCACCTCGATCTCGGTCCACTGGGCGTCGCCGACGCCGCCGCTGAGCCGCTCGGCGTGCACGGCGTCCACGCTGACCTCGGCGAGCAACTGTCCGTCCGCGTCGAGGAGATGGCGCACATCGCGGTCCGAGCGCAGCCGGACCACGGGCAGCAGCTCCACGCCCCGGGCCCGTGAGCGGACCAGTGCGGCGAGCTCGTCGGGCAGGTCGTCGGAGAGCGGGGCCCGGATCTCGTCGCGGACGTCCTCGGAGACGGGGAGCTTCAGGTGCCAGCCCGCGTCCGAGCCACCGGTGCGGCGGCGCAGGGTGATCGAGGACGCGATGAGGCGTTCGTCGGCGGTGTCGTAATAGGTGGCGTCCAGATGGGCGACACCCTTGTCGACGACGGCCTCGACCCCGGCGACTCCGGTCAGGTCCGGCAGGCCGCTGTCGTCGGACTCATACTTGCGTTCGATCTCCCGCTTTGTGTCCGCCATGATTCGAATCTAGTGGTCATCCGCCGGTTAGGGCAGAGGGCCACGGCCACCCGGCGCACCCGCACTACGCCGACATCGGCCGCTGCACCCTGATCGACTGGAGCAGCCCGACCGCCACCCACACCGCGAACATCGACGATCCGCCGTACGACACGAACGGCAGCGGCAGTCCGGTGACCGGCATGATCCCGAGGGTCATGCCGATGTTCTCGAAGGACTGGAAGGCGAACCAGGCGACGATCCCCGCGGCCACGATGGTGCCGTACAGCTCGGTCGTCTCGCGGGCGATCCGGCAGGCGCGCCACAGCACGATGCCGAGCAGGACGATGATCAGGCCCGCGCCGACGAAGCCCAGTTCCTCGCCGGCGACGGTGAAGACGAAGTCGGTCTGCTGTTCGGGGACGAACTGGCCGGTGGTCTGCGAGCCGTGGAACAGGCCGGCGCCGGTCAGTCCGCCCGAGCCGATGGCGATCCGGGCCTGGTTGGTGTTGTAGCCGACGCCGGCCGGGTCCAGGCTCGGGTTGGCGAAGGCGGCGAAGCGGGCGATCTGGTACTCGTCGAGGATCCCGAGCTGCCAGACCGCGACCGCGCCGAGGGTGCCCGCGCCGAGGAGCCCGAAGACCCAGCGGTTGGAGGCGCCGGAGGCGAGCAGCACCCCGAGCACGATGATGACCATGACCATGACCGACCCGAGGTCGGGCATGAGCATCACGATCAGCATCGGTACGGCGGCCAGGCCGAGCGCCTGGAGGACCGTGCGGTGGTCGGGGTAGGGCTTGTCACCCGCGTCGACCCGGGCCGCGAGCAGCATCGCCATGCCCAGGATGATCGTGATCTTCACGAACTCCGAGGGCTGGAGCGAGAAGCCGCCGCCGAGCACGATCCAGGAGTGGGCGCCGTTGACCGTGGAGCCCAGCGGGGTGAGCACCAGCAGGATCAGGAAGACCGAGGCGCCGTAGAGCAGCGGGACGGCGGTGCGCAGGGTGCGGTGGCCGACCCACACGGTGCCGATCATCAGGGCGAACCCGATGCCGGTGTTCATGAGGTGCCGGATCAGGAAGTAGTACGGGTCGCCCTGGTTGATCTCGGTGCGGTTGCGGGTCGCCGAGAAGACCAGGAGCGAGCCGATCATGGACAGCGCGAGGGCCGAGAACAGTATCGGCCAGTCGAGCCGGCGGGCCAGCGAGTCACGGGCCAGCAGCCGGGTCCAGCCCGCGCGCTCGGGGCCGTATCCGGAGACCTGGAAGCTGTTCGCGCCGGTCATGTGAGCATCCTCCGGCTCCCCCTGCTGCGGCGCCGACGACGGGTGTCACGGTTCCCGGGCGTCGGCGTGTTCACGGTCGCCGCCTGCTGTGTCTCGTCCGGCTCGGGCGCGCCCTCCTGGCTCGCCCGCTGGTCCTTGGCCGGGTCCTTGGCGAGCTTCGGGGACTTGATGGTCCCGTCCGCCTGGATCTTCGGCAGGCCCTTCTCGGGGGTCGGCAGCAGCGCGTTCTTCTTGTTGATGGTGCCGTCGTCGGCGACGCCGTACAGCGCGTCGTAGATGTTGCGGACGGCGGGACCCGAGGCGCCGGAACCCGTACCACCCTGGGAGATCGTCATGACGACCGTGTAGTCCTTGGTGTACGTGGCGAACCAGGAGGTCGTCTGCTTGCCGTAGACCTCCGCGGTACCGGTCTTGGCGTGCATCGGGATCTTGTCCTGCGGCCAGCCGACCTGGGCGAAGCGCCAGGCGGCGGTGCCCTCGGTGGCGACGCCCGCGAGGGCGGTGTCCATCTTCTTGAGCGTGGCCCGGCTTATCGGCAGCCTGCCGTGCGACTTGGGCTTGATCTCCTGCACGCTCTTGCCGTCGGCGCTGACGATGGCCTTGCCGACCGTGGGGTCGTGCAGGGTGCCGCCGTTGGCGATCGCCGCGTAGATCGTGGCCATCTGGATCGGGGTGACCATGGTGTCGCCCTGGCCGATGGAGTAGTTGATCTCGTCACCGGCGCGCATCTTGTTGCCCTCGAGGCAGTTCTCGTAGGCGATCTTCTGGACGTAGTCGCCGTCCTTCTTGCCGGTCTTGCACCAGGCGTCCTTGTTGGCCTCCCAGTAGTCCTGCTTCCACTGGCGGTCGGGGATGCGCCCGGAGACCTCGTTGGGCAGGTCGATGCCGGTGGTCTTGCCGAGGCCGAACTGGTGGGCGGCCTTGAAGAAGTAGTCCTTGGGCTGGCCCTTCTTCGGGTTGATGCCGCCGTCCTTCTGCCACTGCTGGTGAGCGAGGCCGTAGAAGACGGTGTCGCAGGAGACCTCCAGGGCCCGGCCGAGCGAGATGGGGCCGAAGTTCTCCGACTCGAAGTTCTTGAAGACCTGGCCGCCGACCGAGTAGGAGCTGGTGCAGGGGTAGCGGCCGTCGAAGTCGTAGCCGGCCTCCACCGCGGCGGCCGTGGAGATCACCTTGAAGGTGGAGCCGGGTGCGGACAGGCCCTGGATGGCCCGGTTGAGCAGCGGGTAGTTGGAGCTCTTGCCGGTGAGCTTGGCGTAGTCCTTGGCGGAGATGCCGCCGACCCAGGCGTTGGGGTCGTAGGTCGGGTTGGACGCCATGGCGACGATCCGGCCGGTCTTGGCCTCCATCACCACGACCGCGCCGGAGTCGGCCTTGTACTTCTCGTTGGTGTTGCGGTCCCACTGCGTGCGGGCGACCTTCATCGCGTCGTTGAGCTCGTACTCGGCGACCCGCTGCACGCGGGCGTCGATGCTGGTGACGAGGTTGGCGCCGGGCTGGGCCTCGTCGGCCTCGGCCTGGCCGATGACGCGGCCGAGGTTGTCGACCTCGTAGCGGGTGACGCCGGCCTTGCCGCGCAGTTCCTTGTCGTACTCGCGCTCCAGACCCGAGCGACCGACCTGGTCGGAGCGCAGGTAGGGCGAGTCGGTGTCCTGGGCCTTGGTGATCTCCTCGTCGGTGACCGGGGAGAGGTAGCCGAGGACCTGGGCGGCGTTGGACTTGGCGGGGGCGCCGTAGCGGCGGACGGCCTCGGGCTCGGCGGTGATGCCGGGGAAGTCCTCGGCGCGCTCGCGGATCTGGAGGGCCTGCTTGGCGGTGGCCTCGTCGGTGATGGGGATCGGCTGGTAGGGCGAGCCGTTCCAGCAGGGCTGGGGGGTCTTCGCGTCGCACAGCCGGACCTTCTGCATGACCTCCGCGGGCTTCATCCCGAGGACACCGGCCAGCTTGGTGAGGACGGCCTTGCCGTCGTCCTTCATCTTCAGCAGGTCGGTGCGGGAGGCGGAGACCACGAGCCGGGTCTCGTTGTCCGCGAGGGGCACTCCGCGGGCGTCCAGGATCGAGCCGCGCACGGCGGGCTCGACGACCTGCTGGACGTGGTTCCCGGAGGCCTCCTTGGCGTACTCGTCGCCCTCGCGGATCTGGAGGTACCACAGGCGCCCGCCGAGCGTCCCGAGGAGGGACAGCACGAGGATCTGGATGACGACGAGGCGGATCTGGACCCGTGGGGTCCGTCCGGTCTCGGGGATGTTGGTCACTGCGGCTGCCGCCCCCTCTCAGTGCGTGTATGTGTCATATACGGCGAACCTGTGAACGGGGTCCGCCGACCGCCGTGGGGTCACAGCCGCTTGACCCCCTTGATACGGCCCACCCGGGCCGTCCGCGTCCGTGCCTTGGTCTTGAGGCTGCCGAGGCCGCCGCGCTGGCCGCCGATCTTCAGGCCGGTGCCGGAGGAGAGCCAGCCGGAGGAGATGTCCGCCGACTTGGCCGCGGAGCTGGTCTCGGCCAGCGGGTCGTTCTCGGCGCGGCGGGCGAGGGCCATGATGCCGGGGACGACGAACGGGGCGAGCAGCAGGTCGTACAGGGCGGCGGTGAACAGCAGGCTGGGCAGGCCGACATGGCGGGCGGTGGTGTCGCCGACGAGGGCGCCGACCCCGGCGTACAGCAGGGTGGTGCCGAGGGCGGCGGCGACCACGACGACCATGGGGCCGGTGGCCGACTTGAGGCGGCCGTTCTCCGGCTTGGCGAGTCCGGCGAGGTAGCCGATGACGCACAGGACCAGGGCGTACCGGCCGGCCGCGTGGTCGGCGGGCGGGGCGAGGTCGGCGAGGAGACCTGCGCCGAAGCCGACGAGGGCGCCGCCGACATGGCCGTAGACGAGGGCGAGGCCGAGGACGGTCAGGAGCAGCAGGTCGGGGACGGCGCCCGGGAGGTGGAGGCGGGCGAGGACGCTCACCTGGAGGACCAGGGCGACGACGATCAGGGCCGACGAGAGCAGGATCCGGTTGACGCGCATCAGGGACAGCTCCTACTGCTCTTGCTGGATCTCGCCGTCGAGCGGCGCGTTGGCGGACGGGGTGACGGTGACCGTCACGGTCGGCGTGGGCGTCGGTTTCGGCTTGGCGGGCAGCACCGTGTCGCGCGGGTCCTTCTTCGGGGCCTCGACGACGATGCCGACGATGTCGAGCTTGGTGAAGCTGACGTACGGCGTGACGTAGAGGGTGCGGGTGAGGTCGCCGCCGGAGGGGTCGACGCGGGAGACCACGCCGACCGGCACGCCGGGCACGAAGGGCTTGTCGGCCTGCGAGCCGAAGGTGACCAGACGGTCGCCCTTCTTCACCTCGGCCTTGCCGTTGAGCAGTTCGACGCGCAGCGGGCGGTCGCCCTGGCCGGAGGCGAAGCCGAGCTCGTCGCTGGCCTCCATGCGGGTGCCGACGGTGAAGTCGGGGTCGTTGGCGAGCAGCACGGTGGCGGTGTTGGGGCCGACCGTGGTGACGCGGCCGACCAGACCGTCGCCGTTGAGGACGGTCATGTCGCGCTGGATGCCGTCATTCGCGCCGACGTCGACGGTGATGGTCCAGGAGAAGCCCTGGGCCGCCCCTATGGCGATGACCTGGGCCCCCTTGATGCCGTACTGGCCCTCGCCGGCGATCTTCAGCATCTTGTCGAGCTGCTTGAGGCGGCTGGTGTTGCGGTCGTCGCTGCCGAGCTTCGCCTTGAGGGCGGCGTTCTCCTTCTCCAGCTCCGCGAGCCGGTCGTGCCGCTCGCCGGAGTCGCGGATGGCCGACACCGCGTTGCCGACCGGGTTCACCGCGGACGACACGCCGTCCTCGATCGGGCCGAACACGGCGGCCGCGGCCTGGCGGGCACCGTCGACCGGTGAGTCCTCCCCGCCGCGGATGTCGACCGTGATCAGCGCGAACGCGACGGCGATCAGCAGCACCAGGAGCAGCCGGCTCTCTCGTGTGTCCCTCACGTGCGGCGGCCGTGCCCTTCTCATTGAAGTTGCGTTTGTGGGAGCTTATGCCTCGATATCAACGATCCGCCGCACGAGAGGAGATCATCTCGTACGGCGGAATCGAAGAGTTACGTCATCTGCGCGGCTGGGCGTCCAGCACCTGCTGGAGTGCCTCGAACTCCTCGACGCACTTGCCGGAGCCGAGCGCGACGCTGTCCAGCGGGTCCTCGGCGATGTGGATCGGCATGCCGGTCTCCCGGCGCAGCCGCTCGTCCAGGCCGCGGAGCAGGGCGCCGCCGCCGGTCAGAACGATTCCTCGGTCCATGATGTCGCCGGAGAGCTCCGGCGGGCACTTGTCGAGGGTGGTCTTGACGGCGTCCACGATGGCGTTGACGGGTTCCTCGATCGCCTTGCGGACTTCGGCGGCCGAGATGACGACGGTCTTGGGCAGCCCGGAGACGAGGTCCCGGCCACGGATTTCGGTGTGTTCGTCGGCGTCGAGGTCGTACGCGGAACCGATCGTGATCTTGATCTGCTCGGCGGTCCGCTCACCCAGCAGGAGGGAGTACTCCTTCTTGATGTGCTGGATGATCGCGTTGTCCAGTTCGTCGCCCGCGACGCGGATGGACTGGGCGGTGACGATGCCGCCGAGGGAGATGACCGCGACCTCCGTGGTGCCGCCGCCGATGTCCACCACCATGTTGCCCGTGGCCTCGTGGACCGGCAGGCCGGAGCCGATGGCGGCCGCCATGGGCTCCTCGATGATGTGCACCTGGCGGGCGCCGGCCTGGGACGACGCCTCGATGACGGCGCGGCGCTCGACGCCGGTGATGCCCGAGGGGACACACACGACGACGCGCGGCCTCGCGAGATACCGCCGCTTGTGGATCTTCAGGATGAAGTAGCGGAGCATCCGCTCGGTGATCTCGAAGTCGGCGATCACGCCGTCCTTCAGCGGACGCACGGCAACGATGTTGCCGGGGGTCCGCCCGATCATCTTCTTGGCCTCGGCACCGACTGCGAGGATTCCACCGGTGTTCGTGTTGATCGCGACGACGGACGGCTCGTTGAGTACGATCCCGCGACCCCTGACGTACACCAGCGTGTTGGCGGTCCCGAGGTCGACAGCCATGTCACGGCCGATGAACGACATTGAGTTCCCCATCAGGATTCGTCTGGCCTTCCCGGGAGCTTTTGAGGGCTTTTCAGGTCGGCGAAGTGGGTGCTGTGACGTGAAGGCTTCCATCGTAGACGCGCCTGCACGAACACTGCGCGAGGGTCTTCGCCATTGTCAGCAGATGTAAAGCCGCCTCGCTTGTGGAGACGGTCCATAAGGGCCACACGTTCCCCCGATCGGCACGCATATGCCGAGGGACGACCGAAAAGGTTCGGCCGTCCCAGGTCAGGAAGGGGGGCAGGCTGACGCCTCGTCAGAAACGTCCACGAAAACTCCGTAAGGGGCGCGGGGAACTGCGCGAGCAACCACGACGGACCCGCACCCCGCAACGGCGCCCAGGCGGCTACGCGCGATCCGGGAAGAACACCTTCACCTCACGCTCCGCCGACTCGACGGAGTCACTCGCGTGGATCAGGTTCTCGCGGACGATCACACCGAAGTCGCCCCGGATGGAGCCGGGCGCGGCGGCGATCGGGTCGGTCGGGCCCGCCAGCTGCCGTACGCCCTCGATGACCCGCTCGCCCTCGACGATCAGCGCGACGACCGGACCGGAGGCCATGAACTCCACCAGCGGCTCGTAGAAGGGCTTGCCCTTGTGCTCGCCGTAGTGCTGCTCCAGCGTGTCCAGGTCGAGGCTGCGCAGCTCCAGCGCGGTGATCGCCCAGCCGGCCTTGCGCTCGATACGGCTGATGATCTCGCCGGTCAGGCCACGACGGACGGCGTCGGGCTTGAGGAGGACGAGGGTGCGCTGGCTCACGAGGGGCTCCTTGACTGCTGACATGTGCGGTGGGACGAGATTACAGGGCGTGTCGCCGCACTGGTCACACAGCGTCAGGTGTAGAGGGGTCCGCCGGGGCGGCCTGCGCGGCGAATCTCGCCTTCGCCTCGTCGATCTTCCGGCCGTAGTGCACGGAGGCCCACCACAGGGCCGCGAAGATCGCGCCCATGAAGAACATGGCCGGCACGACGAAGCCGGAGGCGATCAGGGCGATCTGGAGTGCCCAGCCGAGGGCGACGCCGCCGGGCCGGGTCACCATCCCGCACAGCGCGAGGCACAGGAACATGGCGATCCCGCTGACCGTCCACAGAGTGGAGCCGGCCAGGTCGGGGTCCTTCATCGCGACCAGCGCGGCGAAGCCGACGACGAAGAACTCGCCGATCAGGGTCGATGCACAGAGCGTACGCATGGCGCGGCTCAGCCCCTTCCCAGCAGCAGCCGGGCCTCGCCGACCGTGATGACCGACCCGGTGACCAGCACTCCCCCGCCCGCGAACTCGCCGTCCTCCTCGGCCAGCGTGATCGCCTCCTCCAGGGCGTCCGGCAGTCGCGGCTCGACCTGGACCCGCTCCTCGCCGAACACCTCGACGGCGATCGCGGCGAGCTCGTCGGCGTCCATCGCGCGGTGGCTGGTGTTCTGGGTGATCACGACCTCGGCGAAGATCGGCTCGAAGGCCTCCAGGAGCCCCCGCACGTCCTTCTCGCCGCTCGCGCCCACCACCCCGATCAGCCGGCTGAAGTCGAAGGCCTCACCGACCGCCTCCGCGGTGGCGCGGGCGCCCGCCGGGTTGTGGGCGGCGTCCAGGACGACGGTCGGGGACCGCCGTACGACTTCGAGGCGGCCCGGGGAGGACACGGCCGCGAAGGCCTTGCGGACGGTGTCGATGTCGAGCCGGTCCGGGCGCTGGGCGCCGACGCCGAAGAACGCCTCCACGGCGGCGAGCGCCACGGCTGCGTTGTGCGCCTGGTAGGGGCCGTGCAGCGGGAGGTAGACCTCTTCGTACTCGCCGCCGAGTCCGCGCAGGGTCAGCAGCTGGCCGCCGACGGCGACCTGGCGGGAGACGACCCCGAACTCCAGGCCCTCGCGCGCGACGGTCGCGTCGACCTCCACGGCCTTCTTCAGCAGCACCTGCGCCGCGTCCACCGGCTGCTGGGCCAGGATGACGGTCGCGCCCTGCTTGACGATCCCGGCCTTCTCGAGCGCGATCTCGCCGGGCGTCTCGCCCAGTCGGTCGGTGTGGTCCAGGTCGATGGGGGTGACGACCGCGACATCGCCGTCGATGACGTTGGTCGCGTCCCAGGAGCCGCCCATGCCGACCTCGACGACGGCCACGTCGACGGGGGCGTCCGCGAAGGCGGCGTACGCCATGCCGGTCAGCACCTCGAAGAAGGACAGCCGGTACTCCTGCTGGGCGTCGACCATCTCGACGTACGGCTTGATGTCGGCGTACGTCTCGATGAACCGCTCGGCGGAGATCGGGGCGCCGTCGAGGCTGATGCGCTCGGTGATCGACTGGACGTGGGGGCTGGTGTAGCGGCCCGTGCGCAGTTCGAAGGCGCCGAGGAGGGCCTCGATCATGCGGGCGGTGGAGGTCTTGCCGTTCGTCCCCGTGATGTGGATCGAGGGGTACGACCGCTGCGGCTCGCCCAGGACGTCCATCAGGGCGGAGATGCGGCTGACGCTCGGCTCCAGCTTGGTCTCGCCCCAACGGGTGGCCAGATCCGCCTCGACCTCGCGCAGGGCCTTGTCGACCTCGGGGTCCTCGGGGCGGGCCGGCACGTCGGCCTCCGGCGGGGCGCCCTGGGTGCGCAGGGTGCGGCTGCCGGCCTCGATGACCGCGAGGTCGGGGTCGCGGTCGGTCTCGTTGGCGATGATCTCGTCGAAGGGGTCGGTGTCGCTCACGGGGCCCAGTTTAGGGCTGCGCGCGAGGAAGGGGGTGGCTGGTCCCGGTTGGCGGGCGCGGGGAGGTTTGTGGCTGGTCGCGCAGTTCCCCGCGCCCCTGGGTGGGTCAGGCTTGCGGAAGCCTGTCCAGTTGCTCCTGGATCCTCTTGATGTCCTCCTCCGCCTTGGCCAGGCGGCCGCGGATCTTGTCCACCACGTTGTCCGGGGCCTTCGCGAGGAACGCCTCGTTGCCGAGCTTGGCCGTCGCCTGGGCCTTCTCCTTCTCCGCCGTGGCGAGATCCTTGGCCAGCCTCTTCCTCTCCGCGGCCACGTCGATCGTGCCGGAGAGGTCGAGCGCGACCGTGGCGCCGGCGACCGGGAGGGTGGCCGTGGCCGCGAAGGTGTCGCCCTCGGGCTGGAGGCGGAGCAGCTGGCGGATGGCGGCCTCGTGCGGGGCGAGGGCCGTGCCGTCCAGGGTCAGGCGGGCCGGGACGCGCTGGCCCGGCTGGAGGCCCTGGTCGGCGCGGAAGCGGCGGACCTCCGTGATGACGGACTGGAGGGTCTCGATCTCCCGCTCGGCCGCGTCGTCGCGGAAGCCACTGTCCTTCGGCCAGTCGGCGACGACGACCGACTCGCCGCCCGTGAGCGTGGTCCACAGGGTGTCCGTGACGAACGGGACGACCGGGTGGAGCAGCTTCAGGGTGACGTCGAAGACCTCGCCCAGGACGCGCTGGGAGACTTCGGCGCCCTCGCCGCCCGCCTGGAAGGTGGTCTTCGACAGCTCGACGTACCAGTCGAAGACCTCGTCCCAGGCGAAGTGGAAGAGCGCGTCGGAGAGCTTCGCGAACTGGAAGTCCTCGTAGAACGCGTCCACTTGGGCGACCGTCTTGTTGAGACGGGACAGGATCCAGCGGTCCGTCGCCGACATCTGCTCGGGCGCGGGCAGCGGGCCCTCGACCGTCGCGCCGTTCATCAGGGCGAAGCGGGTCGCGTTCCAGATCTTGTTGGCGAAGTTCCGGGACGCCTGGACCCAGTCCTCGCCGATCGGGACGTCGGTGCCGGGGTTGGCGCCGCGGGCCAGGGTGAAACGGACGGCGTCGGAGCCGTACTTGTCCATCCAGTCCAGCGGGTCGACCACGTTGCCGAAGGACTTCGACATCTTCTTGCCGCGCTCGTCGCGGACCAGGCCGGTCAGCGCGATGGTCTTGAAGGGGACCTCGCCGTCCATGGCGTAGAGGCCGAACATCATCATCCTGGCGACCCAGAAGAAGATGATGTCGTGGCCGGTCAGCAGGACGTCGGTCGGGTAGAACTTCCGCAGGTCCGCGGTCTGTTCGGGCCAGCCGAGCGTGGAGAAGGGCCACAGGCCGGAGGAGAACCAGGTGTCGAGGACGTCGGTGTCCTGCTTCCAGCCCTCGCCCGCGGGCGGCTCCTCGTCGGGGCCGACGCAGACGACCTCGCCGTCGGGGCCGTACCAGACGGGGATGCGGTGACCCCACCACAACTGCCGTGAGATGCACCAGTCGTGCATGTTGTCGACCCAGTCGAAGTAGCGCTTCGACATGTCCTCGGGGTGGATCCTGACCCGGCCGTCGCGGACCGCGTCACCGGCGGCCTGGGCCAGCGGGCCGACCTTGACCCACCACTGCATGGACAGGCGGGGCTCGATCGTGGTCTTGCAGCGCGAGCAGTGGCCGACGGAGTGGACGTAGGGCCGCTTCTCGGCGACGATCCGGCCCTGCGAGCGCAGCGCGGCGACGATCGCCGAACGCGCCTCGAAGCGGTCGAGGCCCTCGAAGGGACCGTGGACCGTGATGACGGCCCGCTCGTCCATGACGGTGATCGACTCCAGGCCGTGGCGCTGGCCGATCGCGAAGTCGTTCGGGTCGTGGGCCGGGGTGACCTTGACGGCACCGGTGCCGAACTCGGGGTCGACGTGGGTGTCGGCGACGACCGGGATCGTGCGGTCCGTGAGGGGCAGCTTGATGCGCTTGCCGACCAGGTGCCGGTAGCGCTCGTCGTCGGGGTGGACGGCGACCGCGGTGTCGCCGAGCATGGTCTCCGCGCGCGTGGTGGCGACGACCAACGTCTCGTCGCCCTCGCCGTACTTGATGGAGACGAGCTCGCCGTCGTCCTCCTGGTACTCGACCTCGATGTCGGAGATCGCGGTCAGACAGCGCGGACACCAGTTGATGATCCGCTCGGCGCGGTAGATCAGCTCGTCGTCGAAGAGGCGCTTGAAGATGGTCTGGACGGCCTTGGACAGACCCTCGTCCATGGTGAACCGCTCGCGGTCCCAGTCGACGCCGTCGCCGAGCCGCCGCATCTGGCCGAGGATCTTGCCGCCGTACTCCTCCTTCCACTGCCAGACGCGCGAGACGAACTCCTCGCGCCCCAGGTCGTGTCGGGACTTGCCCTCCTCGGCGAGCTGCTGCTCGACCTTGTTCTGGGTGGCGATACCGGCGTGGTCCATGCCCGGCAGCCACAGCGCCTCGTACCCCTGCATGCGCTTGCGGCGGGTGAGGGCGTCCATGAGGGTGTGCTGGAAGGCGTGGCCCAGGTGGAGCGAGCCGGTGACGTTCGGCGGCGGGATGACGATGGTGTACGGCGGCTTGTCGCTCTTCGCGTCGGCGGCGAAGTAACCACGCTCTACCCAGCGCTCGTACAGCGCCCCCTCTACCTCGGCCGGCGCGTACTGGGTCGGCAGTTCGGTGCTGGGCGCTGTGGGCTGCTGCTGAGCGTTCTCGGTCACGGGGTCAGTTTAGGGGTGTCGCGGGCGTGTCCCGAAACGCGTTTGTTCTGTAACGGTGGGGCCCCCGACGCCGTGCGCCGCCTTGGCCTGGGCCAGGATGTCAGGAACACATAAGCATCTGGAGGGGAACCCAGAGATGAGTCACAACCAGCCGGGCCCGTACGGGCAGCCCCAGCAGCCCGGGCAGCCGCAGCAGCCCGGGCCGTACGGCCAGCCGGGCCCCTACGGCCAGCCGCCGCAGACCCCGCAGGCGCCCCAGCCCGGCTACGGCTACCCCCAGCAGACCCCGCCGCCGCAGCAGCCGGGACAGCCCCCGCAGCAGCCCGGCCAGCCGCCCCAGCAGGGCTACGGCTACCCGCAGCAGGGCGGGGTCCCGCCGCAGACCCCGCCGTACGGCCAGCCCCAGGCTCCCTACGGCCAGCAGGCCCCGTACGGACAGCAGGCCCCCTACGGGCAGCAGCCGTACGGCCAGGCCCCCTACGGCGTCCCGCAGCCCCCTGCGCCGGGCGGCGGCAACGGCAAGAAGATCGGCATCATCCTCGGCGCGGTGGCGGTCGTGGCCGCGATCGCGGTCGGCGCGTACCTGGTGATCGGGGGCAGCGGCAGCGGCGGCTCCGACGTCGCGGACGACGGGGCGCACACCCTCACCACGCCGGCCACGGTCCTCACCGACTACAAGAAGGCCGCGAGCTCCGGCGGGGACGGCTTCAGCGCGGACGACGTCAAGGACGCCGAGAAGCACGGCGTGAAGAACGCCAAGGACGTCAGCGCCACCTACCAGTCCGGCGGCGCGACCGACTACCTCAATATGAAGATGGTCAACTTCATGGGCGTCTACGGCGACATCGACGACCCCGAGAAGGTGGTCGACGCGATGTTCACCGAGATGAAGAAGAGCGCCGACGAAGGCTCCGAGGGCGAGGCCGTCGGCAGCCCGAAGGCGTACACGCCGGCCGGTCTCGACGGCGCGGTCCTCAAGTGCCAGGAGACGAAGGTCAGCGACGACTCCGGCTCCGGCCCGAGCTCGATCAGCATGCCGGTGTGCATCTGGGGCGACCACAGCACCCTGGGCGTGGTCATCCCGGTCGACATGGCGGACGCCATGGCCGGCAAGTCGGCGGACCTCGCCGAGGCGGCGGACATGACCGCCAAGCTCCGCAAGGAAGTTCGCGTCAAGGCCTGACGCCAAGGACGCACACGGACGCAACACCGAAGGGGCCCCGGTCGGTTGACCGAGGCCCCTTCGCAAGTCCGTGCCGACTAGGCGGTCTTCTGCTCGCCCGAACCCCGGCCGCGGGCGTCCCGCGGGATGAGGGTCGGGTTGACGTTGGAGTGGACGACGTCCGCGGTGATGACGACGCGGGCCACGTCCTTGCGGGACGGGATCTCGTACATGACGCCCTGGAGGACTTCCTCCATGATGGCGCGCAGGCCGCGCGCGCCGGTCTGGCGCAGGATGGCCTGGTCGGCGATGGCCTCCAGCGCCTCGCGCTCGAAGTCCAGCTCCACGCCGTCGAGTTCGAAGAGGCGCTGGTACTGCTTCACCAGCGCGTTGCGCGGCTCGACGAGGATCTGGAGGAGGGCCTCGCGGTCGAGGTTGTGGACGCTCGTGATGACGGGGAGCCGGCCGATGAACTCGGGGATCATGCCGAACTTCACCAGGTCCTCGGGCATGACGTCCTCGAACTGGTCCTTGGCCTCCAGCTCGCGCTTGGAGCGGATCGTGGCGCCGAAGCCGATGCCCTTGGCGCCCGCGCGGGACTCGATGAGCTTCTCCAGGCCGGCGAAGGCACCGCCCACGATGAACAGGACGTTCGTCGTGTCGATCTGGATGAACTCCTGGTGCGGGTGCTTGCGTCCGCCCTGCGGCGGTACGGAGGCCGTGGTGCCCTCCAGGATCTTCAGCAGGGCCTGCTGCACGCCCTCGCCACTCACGTCACGCGTGATCGAGGGGTTTTCACTCTTCCGCGCGACCTTGTCGATCTCGTCGATGTAGATGATCCCGGTCTCGGCCTTCTTGACGTCGTAGTCGGCCGCCTGGATCAGCTTGAGCAGGATGTTCTCGACGTCCTCGCCGACGTAGCCCGCCTCGGTGAGCGCGGTGGCGTCCGCGATCGCGAACGGGACGTTCAGCATGCGGGCCAGGGTCTGGGCGAGGAGGGTCTTGCCGGAGCCCGTGGGGCCCAGCAGGAGGATGTTGGACTTGGCGAGCTCGATCGCGTCGTCACGGCCGCTCGCGCCGCCGTTCTCGCCGGCCTGGACGCGCTTGTAGTGGTTGTACACCGCCACGGAGAGAGCCTTCTTGGCCGCCTCCTGGCCCACCACATAGCCCTCGAGGAACTCGTAGATCTCGCGGGGCTTGGGGAGTTCCTCCCAGCGCACCTCGCTCGTCTCGGCGAGCTCCTCCTCGATGATCTCGTTGCAGAGATCGATGCACTCGTCGCAGATGTACACACCAGGCCCTGCGATGAGCTTCTTGACCTGCTTCTGGCTCTTGCCGCAGAACGAGCACTTGAGCAGATCGCCGCCGTCACCGATGCGTGCCACGGTGTGCTTCCCCTTCGCCTGGGAGACGCCTAGGTCCAGCGGCTCCTGGTGCTGCCTTATGTCCGACGGTACCTTGCCGGGCCCCCCGTTCGGGCCCCCCTTGGCAGGGTTCACTTTGACGTGCACGGTGCCAAGGGGCGGCATATCCTACGGGGTCCGCCTAGCGGACAGCGGCGTTGTTCATCTTCCGGGTGGAGATGATCTGGTCGATCAGGCCGTACGCCAGGGCGTCCTCGGCCGTGAGGATCTTGTCGCGCTCGATGTCCTCACGGATCTTCTCGATCGGCGTCGTGGAGTGCTTGGCCAGCAGGTCCTCCAGCTGCGCGCGCATCCGGAGGATCTCGTTGGCGGCGATCTCCAGGTCGGAGACCTGACCCCGGCCGGTCTCGCTGTACGGCTGGTGGATCAGCACGCGCGCGTTGGGCAGCGCCATGCGCTTGCCGGGCGTACCGGCGGCCAGCAGGATCGCGGCGGCGGAGGCCGCCTGACCCATGCAGACCGTCTGGATGTCCGGCTTCACGAACTGCATCGTGTCGTAGATCGCGGTCAGCGCGGTGAAGGAGCCACCGGGGCTGTTGATGTAGACGGAGATGTCCCGGTCGGGGTCCATCGACTCCAGGCACAGCAGCTGTGCCATGACGTCGTTGGCGGAGGCGTCGTCGATCTGCACGCCGAGGAAGATCACGCGCTCCTCGAAGAGCTTCGCGTACGGGTCGTACTCGCGGATGCCCTGCGAGGTGCGCTCGACGAAGCGGGGGATGACGTACCGGGACTCGGCGACGGGCACCGTGCTCTCGGCGCGTGCGCGGTCGTACAGGCCGCTGCCGGGGAAGTCGTTCACTGTCTGTCTCCTAGGGGCTGTGACGGTCGGCTGGGGGCTGTGCGGGGGCGTCCGGGCCCCGCGCCGGGGCTCAGGTGGTCCCGCATGGGGCTCAGGCCCCTGTACCGCCGCCGCCCGGCATGCCGGCGGCCGTGGCGATCACGTCGTCGATGAGGCCGTACTCCTTGGCCTCGAAGGCGTCGAACCAGCGGTCACGGTCCGAGTCGCGGGTGATCTGCTCGATCGTCTGGCCGGTGTGCTGCGAGGTGAGCTCGGCCATGCGCTTCTTGGTGTGCAGCAGCCGCTCGGCGTGGATCTTGATGTCCGAGGCCGAACCGGCGAGGCCGGCGGACGGCTGGTGGATCAGGATCTCGGCGTTCGGCAGCGCGAAGCGCTTGCCGGGGGTGCCGGCGCTGAGCAGGAACTGGCCCATGGAGGCCGCGAGGCCCATGGCGATGGTCACCACGTCGTTCTTGATGTACTGCATGGTGTCGTAGATCGCCATGCCCGCGGTGATCGATCCGCCGGGGCTGTTGATGTAGAGGTAGATGTCCTTTTCCGGGTCAGCGGCAAGGAGCAGCAGCTGTGCGGTGATCTTGTTCGCGATGTCGTCGTCGACCGGCTGGCCGAGGAAGATGATCCGCTCGTTGAGCAGCCGGTTGTAGACATGGTCGCCGAGGCCACCGCCGATGGAAGGCTCGCCGGCGGCGGAGGGCATCAGATTCGTCACGTATCCACCTGCTCGTCTTACGACGGCGCCGGGCCGTCTTACGTTTCCCTATCAAGGGACCCTAACGCGCTGGTCCCTTCGGGGAATCCCGGATAGAGGGCTGTTCGCCGGGGGCGTAGAGCCTCCGGCGGGGGCCGGGTGCCCATTCGCCGTAACGGTGACCGTGCTTGGGCGGCTGCGGCTCGTACGTGGCTGGTCGCGCAGTTCCCCGCGCCCCTTCAGGTAGGCCGACGGGCCCTGGGTGCGAG